>JBOGDQ010000179.1:0-6588 GCA_050742975.1 Jatrophihabitantaceae bacterium | reverse complement strand
GTACGTCGCCGAGGCCACCGGCCGCTCGACCGGGGCGATGCTCATGACCGCCGTCGTCACCAGGGGGTTGTTCACGCCGATGAAGATTCCGGAGACGATCACCGCGATGATCACCGTCTGGTGGTTGTCCGGCCAGATGCCGATGACGGCGAGGTCGGCGGCCATCAGCACGAAGTTGCCGTACAGCGTCGTGGCGGTGCCGAAGCGGGCGCGCAGCCGCGGCGCGCCCCAGATCGCGAAGATCGCCACCAGGATTCCCCAGCCGCAGAACACCAGGCCGAGCTGCTGCGGCGTGATGGGGCGCATCAGGAACGGCGAGTAGCCGAGCATGGTGAAAAAGCCCCAGTTGTAGAGCAGTCCGACGCCACTGGTGGTCGCCAGCGCACGATGCTTGAGCGCCTTGATCGGCTCGGTGATGCTCTCCCTGCGAGCCGGCGTCGGGGTCCTGGGCAGCAGGAACACGGTGGCGATGAGGGAGATGGCCATCAGCACGGACACCCCGTAGAAGGGCGCCCGCCAGCTCATGTTCCCGAGCACGCCGCCGACCAGCGGTCCGGTGGCGATCCCGACGCCTAGTGCCGTCTCGTACAGGATGATCGCGCCGGCGAACCCGCCCGTCGCCGAGCTGACGATCACCGACAGCGAGGTGGCGATGAACAGCGCGTTGCCCAGGCCCCAGCCGGCCCGGAAACCCACGATGCCGCCGATGCCGCCCGATGAGCCGGCCAGCGCCGCGAACACGACGATGAGTATCAGGCCGGCGATGAGCGTGCGCTTGGGTCCGATCCGGCTGGACACCCAGCCCGTGACGAGCATCGCGACCGCGGTGACCACGAGGTAGCTGGTGAACAGCAGCTCCACCTGCGACGGGCTCGCCTTCAGCTGGCCGGCCAGGGTCTTCAGGATCGGGTCGACCAGGCCGATGCCCATGAACGAGATGACGCAGGCGAACGCGACCGCCCAGACGGCCTTCGGCTGCTTGAACGGGCTCGCGGTCGAGCCATGGCTGTGCATCGGGTGACTACCTCGGTTCCGGGTTCCGTGCGATGGGATTGCGTGTGCTGGTGCTGCGTGCGGTCAGGTTTCGTGCGATGAGGCGCTCGACGGCCGGCAGCGCCGCGAGCAGCGCGTCCCGGTCGGCGGTGTCGAGCCGGTCGAGTTCTGCGAGCAGCGCGGCCGACCTGACCTGGTGCCGCTCGGCGAGCAGCCGGCGCCCTGCGCCGGTGATGCGGACGAGCGTGGCGCGCCCGTCTGTCGGGTCGGCGACCCGCTCGGCGTGGCCGGCCGCCTCGAGCCGGTTCACCAGCGTCGTCATGCCGGGCTGGGAGATCGCCTCGCGGCCGGCCAGGTCGGAGATGCGCAGCGGGCCCTCGTTCTGCAGCGTGTCGAGCGTGGTGACGGTGCTGCTGCTGACCTGCGTCGGGGCCTGGCGCCGCATCCACATCACGAGGTGCTCGATGCCCTCCGCGACCGCGGCCAGGTCCTTCGTCTGCGCCATGCCCACAACTATATAAGCAACTTATATAACGTGGCAATGTTCCCCGGCTCACGCCCGGACAGGGCATGATCTGTGCGTGACAGCTTTTGGCGGCAACGGCGCCGCGACTCCGCACGAACAACTCGACGAGTACGTCCGTGCCCGGCTGGCCGGATCGCCCCCCGGATCGCCCCCCGGATCGCCCCCCGGAACGACGACCGGTGACGGCCCGCCGGACGAGCACCTGCTGCAGCTGTTCGACGCCATGGCCGGCAGCCGGCTGCTGGACATCCGGGCCCGGCGGATGCGCGAGCACGGGCACGGCTACTACACGATCGGGTCGGCCGGTCACGAGTCCAACGCCCTGATCGCCGACGCGCTGCGGACGTCCGACCCGGCGCTGCTGCACTATCGTTCCGGCGGCTTCTTCCTGCAGCGTGCCCTGCAGGCCGGGCGCCCGCTGGAGGACGTGCTGCGCGCCGTCCTGCTGGGCATGGTCGCGGCCACGACCGACCCCGCATCCGGCGGCCGGCACAAGGTGTGGGGCGATGCGTCGCTGTCGGTCATCCCGCAGACGTCGACGATCGCCTCGCACCTGCCGCGCGCCGTCGGGGTCGCGTTCGCGATCGCGCGCGCCAAGCGGCTCGGCCTGGCTACCCCATGGCCGGAGGACGCAGTGACGGTCTGCAGCTTCGGCGACGCGAGCCTGAACCACTCGACAGCTGCGGGCGCGCTCAACGCGGCCGGCTACTGCGTGGCGCAGGGTCTGCCGCTCGCTCTGGTGTTCGTGTGCGAGGACAACGGGCTGGGCATCTCGGTGCCCTCGCCGGTGGGCTGGGTGAGCGAGGCGGCCCGCCGTCCGGGCGTCCGGTACCTGTCCGTGCTCGGCGAGGACCCCGAGTCGGTCATGATCGCGGCGCACGAGGCCGTCCACACCGCGCGCCGCGAGCGCAAGCCGGCGCTGCTGCACATGCGCACCGTCCGCTACCTCGCTCACGCCGGCACCGACGTCGAGTCCAGCTACCGCGGCGCCGCCGACATCGCTGCCGAGCGCGAGCGCGACCCGCTACTCGCCCTGGCCGGGCTCGTCCGCGGCACCGACCTGGCCGCACGGTACGACGACATCGCGCGGCGCGTGGCGAAGATCGCCGAGGAGGTCATCCCACTGCCCAAGCTGCGGACGGCCAGCGCGGTCGTGGCCGCCCTCGCCCCGCGCGACGACGAGCTCATCGAGGCCGGCACGACCCACGCCGACGCCGAGCGGCGCAGCACGGTGTTCGAGGGACGGCTGCCGGAGGACGCCGGCCCGCTGACCCTGGCGCAGAGCATCAACGCGAGCCTGACCGACGCGATGGCGGCGCGGCCGGAGGTGCTGGTATTCGGCGAGGATGTCGGCCGCAAGGGCGGCGTGTACGGCGTGACCCGCGGCCTGCAGCAGCGGTTCCGGTCGGCGCGCACGTTCGACACGCTGCTCGACGAGCAGTCGATCCTGGGCATCGGCCTCGGCATGGGGCTGTGCCGCCTGCTGCCGGTGCCCGAGATCCAGTACCTCGCCTACCTGCACAACGCCGAGGACCAGCTGCGCGGCGAGGCGGCGTCACTGCGGTTCTTCTCGGACGGCGCGTACACGAATCCGATGGTCGTGCGCGTCGCGGGCCTCGGGTACCAGAAGGGCTTCGGCGGCCACTTCCACAACGACGACGCGGTAGCGGTGCTGCGCGACATACCCGGCCTGGTCGTGGCCGTGCCGTCGCGTCCCGAGGACGCCGGGCCGATGCTGCAGGCGTGCCTGGCCGCCGCGTCCGTGCACGGGCAGGTGAGCGTGTTCCTCGAGCCGATCGCGCTGTACCACGAGCGGGACCTGTACAAGGCCGGCGACCGCGGCTGGCTCGGCGCGTACTCCCCCGACACACACGCGCGGATCGGGTCGGGGCGCGTGCACGGCGACGGTTCGGACCTGACGATCGCGACGTTCGGCAACGGCGTCCGGATGTCGCTGCGCGTGGCCGGACGCCTTGCCGCGCAAGGGATCCACGTCCGCGTCCTCGACCTGCGCTGGCTCAACCCGCTACCGGTCGAGGACCTGCTGCGTGAGGCGAACGCCACCGGCCGGGTGCTGATTGCCGACGAGACGCGACACTCCGGCGGCGTCGGTGAGGGCGTGATCGCCGCGCTGGTCGAGCGCGGCTTCGCCGGGCGGATCGGGCGTGTCGCCAGCTGTGACAGCTACGTGCCGCTGGGCGACGCGGCCAACCTGGTGCTGCTCGGCGAGGACGACATCGAGAGCGCCGCGCTCGACCTCGTCCGCTGAACCGTCCGCTGAACCCCGGCGTGGCGTCCGGGCTGGCGTTCGACTCGGACGGCGGGCGGGCGCTTCGATCACGTCTTCCCCGCTGCCCGTCGGTTTGCGGCGGCCGAACCGACGCCTGGCGGGGAAAACGTGATCGCGCCACGGTTACCGCAGCGCAGCGCGCAGGGACGCCTCCTGCTGCGCGGCGTACAGCGCGATCGGGTCGGCCACCTCGCGCCCGATGACGTCCGACAGCCAGCCGGCGTCGCGGCGGGTGCCCGCGGCGGCCGGATCCTTGCGCCCATCCGCGGTGAGGTTGGACTGGAAGATCCCGGCCGCCGAGCGGGGCAGGAAGTCCTCGTAGACGATCGGCGTCGCGGTCAGCGCCCCGGCCGCGACGAGGGCGGCCAGCCGGCCGTGATCAAGTGCACTCACCGACGAGTTGATCAACGACGGATCACCCACTGCGAACGTGAAGAACCCGAGACCCTCGCGCAGCAGTCCGAGTTCGGTGGGCGGCAGCCGCTCGGCCCAGACCTCGGCGGCAACGTCCTGACGGACCGCGTCGGGAAGGTCCACCAGGCGCCGGTCGATCTCGGCCAGCAGCTCGTCGTACCGGTCGCGCCCGCGTGTCGTCAGCGCGATGCCACGTGCCTCCACCTCGCCGAAGCGCACGCGCAGCGAGCCGGGCGCGATCGTCCCGTCCGGCGCGCGGAACAGCCGCTCCTCGGCGAGCGCGCGGAAGGATGTCTGCCGCAGCAGGACGTCCGGACCGTCCCACCGCGGCGGGCCCTGGATCGCGTCGATCATCGTGATGCCACGCGCGCCCATCCGCCGGTACAGCTCGTCGATGTCGAGCACGCGCGGCGTCAGGTGGTTGATGTGCGTGGACGCCACACCCCCGATGTCCGCCGCCACCGCCGAGACGGTCTCGAGCTCGGCGTACCACGCGCGATCGACGGGCTCGACCGACAGTTCGACGGCCGACGTGGCCAGCTTGAGGAACGTCTCGACGTCCTCGCCGGCCAGCCAGCGATCGGCGATCGCCTTGTCGGCAAGGGCGATCAGCTCCGGGCTGAACAGGGTCCGCCGGGCCAGGAACGCGTCCAGCCGCGACTGCAGCTCGGCCGAGAAGAAGCGCCGGTCGTCGGTGACCAGCATCGAGGTGAACATGCGGAACGGATTGCGCGCGAGCTCGTCGGCGTCGACCGGCCGGAACGCGGTGCTGATCACCGGGACGGCCGAACGCGCCGCGTCACGCAGGTCGTAGAACCCGACCGGGTGCATGCCGAGCGCGCCGAACACGCGAGACACAGCCGCCAGTTCGGCCGGCGTGCCGACGCGGATCGCACCGTGCCGCTCGGCCGTCACGCGCTCGATCGACCCGAGCCGCTGCGCCGCCGCACCGTCGCGCGCGACCACGTCGGTGTTCACGGCCGACGCGACCTCGACGAGCGTGTTGTACGCCGGCACCTCGCGCCCGTACGTCGCCGCCATGCGCGCGGCGAAGGCAGCGCGCAGCTCCCAGGCTGCCCAGGTACGCACGGTTCAGCCGAGCGAGCCGAGCACCCGGTCGAGCGCGGCCAGCCCCCGGTCCAGCTCCTCGACCGACACGGTCAGCGCCGGGCGGAAGCGCAGCGCGGACGTGCCGCAGCCGAGCACCAGCACCCGCTCGTCCTCGCGCAGCCGGCGGATCACCTCGTCGCGCAGGGCCGCCGTCGGCAGGGTGAACGCGCACATCAGGCCACGGCCACGGACATCGGCGATCACGTCGTGCTTGGCGGCCAGCGCCTGCAGACCCTCGAACAGGTGCGCACCGCACGCAGCGGCACGCTCGATCAGGCCGTCGGACTCGATCACCTCGAAGATGCGGCGGGCGCGGACCATATCGGCGAGGTTGCCGCCCCAGGTCGAGTTGATCCGCGAGGAGACCGCGAACGCGTTGTCCGGAACCTCGTCGACCCGGCCGCCGGCCATCACACCGCAGACCTGGGCCTTCTTGCCGAACGCGACCACGTCCGGCTGCACGCCGAGCTGCTGGTAGGCCCAGGCGGTGCCGGTCATGCCGACGCCGGTCTGCACCTCGTCCATGATGAACAGCGCGTCGAACTCGCGGCACATCGCCTGCATGGCCTGCAGGAACTCGGGACGGAAGTGGTTGTCGCCCCCCTCGCCCTGGATCGGCTCGGCGATGAAGCAGGCGATGTCGTGCGGGTTCTGCTCGAACGCGCGCCGGCCAGCGACCAGGGCGGCGCGCTCGTCGGCCTCGACGTCGGACGTGCCGTTGATGGACGGCGACGCAATGCGCGGCCAGTCGAACTTCGGGAAGCGGGCGACCTTGTTCGGGTCCGTGTTGGTCAGGCTCATCGTGTACCCGCTGCGCCCGTGGAACGCCTTCTCCAGGTGCAGGACCTTGGTACCCAGGGCCGCGTCCATGCCGTGCGCCTCGTTCCAGCGCGACTTCCAGTCGAACGCGATCTTGAGGGCGTTCTCCACAGCCAGCGCGCCGCCGTCGATGAAGAACAGGTGCGGCAGCGCCGGGTCGCCGAGCACGCGCGCGAAGGTGTCGACGAAGCGGGCCATCGGGACCGTGTAGATGTCTGAGTTCGACGGCTTGTTGACGGCGACGCGGGCGATCTCGGCCAGGAACTCGCCGTCCTCGGCGAGCGCCGGGTGGTTCATGCCGAGCGCGGACGAGGCGAAGAAGGTGAACAGATCGAGGTACCGCCTGCCGTCTCGGGCATCGACGAGCTCCGAACCCCGCGAGCGATCAAGGTCGAGCACCAGTTCGAAGCCGTCGGCGAGCATGTGCGAGGCGATG
>JBOGDQ010000178.1:0-13682 GCA_050742975.1 Jatrophihabitantaceae bacterium | reverse complement strand
GTGGATCGGGTGCCATGGTGAGGGGTTCGCCCGGTCGGTGGACGGCGGGGCGAGTTTCTCTGCGCCGATTACCTTGCCTGACTCCAGCAGTTCTGACGACCCGGCCATCAGCGTCGCGACTGACGGGACCGTCTACGTTTCCTTCCTGCGCTACACCAACGGTCAGGGATTCCCGGTGGTGGCGACGTCCTTCGACCACGGAGCAACGTTCTCGCAGGCGGCGTCGCTGACCCCGCCCGTGCAGGGTAACTGGGGTGACCGGGACTTCATCGCCGCCGGACGTGGCGGCACGGTCTACGTCACGTGGGACTACGGGCCGAGCGCGGCAGATGTGCAGTTCGCGTGTGCGCCGAGCGGCAGTTGTGCCTATGGCGCTGTGGACGCCACCGCGGTGATCCAGAAGTCGACCGACCATGGCAAGACGTGGGGGCCAATCACACCGATGGAGCCCGGCTTCCCGGCCGGGGGCGGCTACGACGCATCCATCGTCGTCCAGCCCAATGGCGTGATCGATGCGCTGATGATCAATCATCCGCTCGACCCCGGCACGTTCATCGTGCATCCGGGCAACGAGGTGTTCACCCGTTCCACCGACGGTGGCCAGACGTGGTCGCCCGGAGTCAAGGTCGGCGCGAGCGCCGGGACCCTCTCCGACTTCGAGTGGTGGATCGATGGTGATCTGAGCACTGACCGGGCTGGCAACCTGTATGCCACCTGGGACACTCAGTCCGATTCGGGCGACAGTGACGTCGGCTGGATCTCCTATTCCACCGATGGCGGGTCGTCGTGGTCTGCTCCGACCCGTGTCACCTCAGACCAGGACGGCGCCATGCACAACATGGAGTCGGTAGGTGCGAACGCGGGTGTCGCTGATGTCGCTTGGCAGACCGATGCCTCCGGGGGGTACGCGACTTTCCTGCGGCCGTTCTCGATCAAGAGCGGGCTGGGGCCGGTCACGCAGGTTTCCAGCGCCTTCGGCACTGACGCGGTCTGGCCAGGAGACACCTTCGGGATCTCGTTGTTGAACCCGGGGAACGGGCCCGGCTCGCGTGAGCATGTCGCCCTGAGTTGGGGCAGTGCCGTCGGTGGCAACCGCGACTCGGAGATCTTCACCACGGTGGTGAACCAGTAAGGCTCGAGTCCGAAGGCGCTCGAGCCCCCACGACCTGACTTACGTAACGCGCCTTGACGACCGGCGCCAGCGACATGAACCGTCATCGCACACTGCTCGCGTGCCGTGCGGGCGTTCGATCGCGGGTCGCCGACGTCTGCTGACCCCGCGGACGGAGCCATCTGGGCGTACGCGACCACGCCGAACGCGACCACGCCGAACGCGACCACGCCGAACGCGATCACGCCGGACGCGATCACGCCGAACGCGGCCATCGCCGAACGCGCCCGCTCTGACTTGCGTCCGGATGTTCGTCAAGCAGCAACGGTGCAAGCATTGCAAACGATCACGACCAGCAACGATGCGGTGGGTGGGGCGCACGCCGGCCGTTCGTTCATACATCGAGATCCGCGCGGGGCTCCGGGATCGGCTCACGCTCACTTCGGGGTGCGGCGAATGTCAGTCGACGTGCGGCGCTCGGCTTCGGCTTTGACCGCGGCGAACGTGGCTTTCACGGCGCGTTCCCACGGTGCGGCGACCAGGTCGCCCCAGCATTGCCCGAACGCCCACAGGTCGGTCCCGAGCTCGCCGGTGTAGTCCAGGCGGGTATGGATACCGCTGGCGGTGAGCCGGAACTGTTCGACGACGTGGGGGACCGGGCCACGGGTCAGCCGGAAGTCCACCCGGTCCGGTCGGGTGAAGCGGACCGTCTCCACTGTGGTGGCCACCAGGCGAGCGCGTAGCGGAGTGCGATGGGCGGCCAGCACCATGTCACTGCCTCGTTCCAGGACGCGGATCTTCTCGGCGACCGCCCGGGTCTGGCGCCCAAGATACGGCTGCGACAGCACGTCGAACACGGTTTCGGGCGGGGCGTCGATGTCGACACCGAACGGACCCAGCGGGCGGATTCGACGGCCGATACCCAGATCGATCGGGACCGCCCCGGTGACCAGCCCCAGGTAGGTGCCGACACCTGTCCCGGCGGCGGCGAGCAGTGCGATACGGCTCATCCCGTCAGCATGCGCCACATCGTGTGCTGCCGCGGCCTGAGTCATCCGGTCGTGGACGTCTTTCTCCTTTGCCTGGATCAGGGCGGTGTCGTGCGGCGGTGGGCAGGCTCCGAGGCGACCGAAGGGTCGCCTGAACCGAACCTGCCCGTGAGGGGCGTCGGCGGATCGGTGGCACCGCTCGACCGGTCCCGCCCATCCGGTCACGATGTGGTTCATCCCGGAGCGCGGCCCGTGGGGCTCGGACGGGGGGTCAGTCCCCGCCACCGCCGTTGCCACCGCCGTGACCTCCGTGACCGTGCTGGCTCTTGCCCGGCCGGGGCGCAGGCGTCGGCACAGTCCTCGGCGCAGTCGGCGTCGGCGTCGGCGTCGGGCTGATGCTGACGGTGACGCGGGGGGTGGGCTGCAAGGCTGCGAGATCGGCCTGGACGGCGAATGCGGCGGCGCGGATCTGGGACAGTTTCGTATCGGTGAGATCACCGGCGGCTCGGGCGGCGGCGAGGTCGGTGTTCAACGTGGACAGAGCGCTTTGAGCCGCCGTGAGGTTACGCGCGGCGGCGGCGCTGGCTAGGGTCTGCATATCGTGGCGCAGCTGGAGCTGGGTCGCCGCAGCGATCGGCGCAGTGGCGCCGCTGTTGCTATTGGCGCACGCCGACAGGAAGATCAAGCTCGCCGAGGCGAGCGCGGTTCGACGAACGCAGCTGCCCGTGCTCACCCGATCCTCCCTTCGAGCGTGTGCAGGTCGCGGCCCAGTTGCCCGGGAGCGCTTGGATAGGCCGGTGCGGGTCCGGTGCGGGTGGGCTGATGGGAGCCGACAAGAACCGAGATAAGCACCGCGACAAGGGCCGCGGCGATCAGCGCGGCGGCGTAGTACGGCCACCGCCGCGCGGCCCACCATCGCCGGGCCGGGCCGCTAGCGGCAGCCTCCGGCGCTGGGGGCGGTGCGAGCAGCATCGTCGAGTTCGGCGGGCCGGGAGCAGGTTCGAGTAGCTCCGTCGGTGCGAGCGGACGCGCGGTCACCGTCGCCGCGGCATGTGTGCGGGCGAGCGGGCGCAGTGTTGCCGCGACCTGGGCGGCGCTCGGGCGTGCGGCCGGGTCGGCGGCGATCATCATGGTCAACAGCGCGGTCCAGTCCGGTCCATGCCCGGTCGGGATGACCGGCGGGCGATGCAGCCGGGCCAGCGCGGCTTCGACCCCCACCGGGGTAGGCGAGCCGGCCGCTCAGGCACTCGATCAGCACGAGGGCCAGCGAGTAGACGTCGCTGGCTGCGGTGACGTCGCTGCTGCGGGCCTGTTCTGGGCTGAGGTAGTTGGCGGTGCCGACGGTCATGCCATGCATCGTGAGACGGGTGGAGTCCACCAGGCGAGCGATCCCGAACTCGGTCAGTCGCGCCGCGAACGGGGACTCGGCGGCGGTCGGCGTGTCGAACAGGACGTTGGCCGGTTTGACGTCGCGGTGCACGATGCCTTGGGCGTGGACGTAGGCCAGCGCCGTCCCAAGATCGGCACCCAGGACCGCGGTGTGTAGCGCGCTGAGCGGCCCCTTCGTGAGGCGTTGGCTCAGCGTCGGTCCCGTGATCAACTCCATGACGATGTAGGGAGCCGCAAGTTCCCCGGCGCGTTCGGGCGCTGCTCCGGCGTCCAGGACCATCACCAGACCGGGATGGCGCAACGCGGCCAGGGTGCGCGCTTCGGCCTGGAGGCGACGTGGATCCTCGCCAGTACCTGCATCGCTCCGGAACACCTTTACCGCAACCGGCCGGCGCAGCACCTCATCTTCGGCCGCGAACACATCGGCCACGCCGCCACGCCCAACCCGTTCGCGCAACCGATACCGGCCGGCGAGCAGCGCACCGGTCGCGAGGGCGTCCAGCGGCCCCGGCTGCTCATCGGCCACGGCGTGCGCTCCCTCCTTGCCACTGCGAACGGTGTTCAACGAGCACGGAATACAACGTTACGGAGCCGGACCCCGTCAGTATCACCGGCCGCTCTTCAATCCCATCCACGGCCTGTCCCGCGAGCAGCGCCCGAGACTGACCGCGATCCCACCGACCGCGGCTCTGCGGCACAGCGAACGGGTCACCTTACAGTCCCCCTGCCGGCGCCCGACCTCGAGCGGGTGTCCGCCACCGCACCTGCGCAGCGTGACACCCCGAGTCGGTCAGTACCTGGTGCACAAAGCCGTAGGAACAGTTATCCGAGTCAGCGAGCGCGCGGATGCGCTCTCCCTTGCCGTACCGACGCTTCAACTCACCAGCACGCCCGCCTCGCGCAGCACCAGTAAGCCGGGCACCCGTCGTGACAACAGCCATTGAGGTCGCGGTGCCCGACGACCAGTTGCGCGATGTGCGGCGGCATCCCGTTCATGATCGCGTCGGTCAAAAAAGATTCTCCGGAAGTCGTGGGGGACGAACCGCAGCGGCTGCCCGCCGGTGTCGGTGAGCCCGGTACCGGCCAGCGCATCGTCGAGCAGGCGCCGGATCGCGGGGGCGCCGATCGCACGGTGCTCGGTGCCGACCGGACGTTGGAACAGGATCGGCAGCGGTGGGTTGAAGATCCGTTCGTGATAGTCGTAGGCGGCCACCGGCGGGACCGCCCCGGCCTCGTAACGGACCCGGCAGATGATGGCGCTGAGCACGTCGGCCGGTTCCGGGCAGACCACGAGCGGCCGTTCGGCGTCGGTCTTGGACGGGCGATATGCAGCAGCGACACGAGTTCGCCGGTGTCCGGCACCCGGTATTGCACCAGGCTGGGATGGGTCAACTCGGTCAATTCCTCGACCGGGACGCCCGGTCAGGCGCAGTGCCGACCAGCACACACCCCGCCCGCTACGCCTTGCAGCCACCGCAGTTGCGTCCAGAACGCGATCGACACCCTCACCACCGAAGCCGGCCTGGCCGCATGACCCGAACCTGACCCACCAGCACACGAACTTGACTCAAAAACCCGGCTCCGCCGGCCTTGGCCCCTCTAGTGAGGTGCGATCGAGGCGCGGTCTGGGCTAAGGTGCGCGGCCCAGATCGGGTGGCTGTGCCGCGGCAGCAATGTGCCAGCCGCGGCTGCGGCCGCGGCGATCGCTTCGGCGATGGCGGTCGCGGTCTTGCTGGAGTACCAGAACGGCTCGTACATGTTCGGCAGCGGGCCGAGCGTGCCGACATCGGCGTAGCGGTAGAGCACGACCGCGCCGAGCGCGCTCGCCGCAACCAGGAACGCGAACGCGTAGACCAGCCGCGCGGCCGTGGCGAGTACCAGCAGCGCGGCCAGGCTCGACACCGCGCCCTCGAAGTAGAACAGGTCGATCTGGCTGATGTCCCCGCCCGGCGGCTGGGTCGGGGCGAGGTAGACGTGGATCCCTGCGTCGACGCCGAGGCCGGCGGCCGTCAGCAGACGCACCAGCCAGGCGATCGCGACGGCCCGGCTCACTTGACGACCAGCGTGCCGTGCATGTTCGCGTGGTAGTTGCAGTGGAACTTGTACGTGCCGGGCTTCGACGGTGAGGTGAACGTCGCGGAGCCGCCGGATGGCACGTTGACGTTGAACGCGTTGCCGGAGTCTGCGGTGACCGTGTGATTGACATCGTCGTTGTTCTTTACGGTGACCTTCTCGCCGGCGTGGACCGGGCCGGAGACGTCGTAGTCGAAGTTCTTTATCGTGATAATGGCACTCGCGGCCGGCATACTGCTCTTGTCGCCGGACGGCGCGGCTGTGGTGGACCCGGTGCCGGTGGGCATGGTGCTCATCGAGCTCCTGCTCGTCGACGGTGCGACCGTCGGCGGGGACTGCCCGCCGGAGCCCGCGCCATTGCCGGAGCTACCGCACGCGGACACGCCTATGGCGAGGGTGGCCAGCGCTGCGATCGTCCCGAGAACCTTGCGCATCGTGATCTCCTCCTACCTACGGCAATACCAACGATCGACATTGGGGGTAATTCGGAGCCACTGGCATTCCGGTTTGCTGTCCGGCCTCGCAGGCGCGCCCAGCTGGCCACCTATCGAACGATGTGAGCAGCACTGGCACGTGCCAGGTGGTAGCGGATCCGCCCACAGCGGTCGGTGCGTGGCATCAGTCGGGCGACCTTGCAGCGGATCATCGGGACGGGTGAAGGTCCGGATCGAGCCGACATATGGGCCGGCGTGGCGGCCGACGAACTCGCGCACCCTACCGGCCTCACGACGGCCCAACTGGGGCCAAGTCAGGTGGCAGCATCACACGCAGGCCGCCCGCCGGGCGTCCCGGACGAGGCCGCGGCGGGTAGCGGTAGCTCAAGTTCGGCCGCGTGCTGTCGATCATTATGTGAGGTATGTTCGCCGGCCGGTCCAGGCCTGATGGAAAGGGTGCACGTGTTCGGGTCCCGCAGCACGCTGGCCGGCTGGTGTCTGGTCGGTGTGCTGTCGTTTCCGTTCGCGCTGCTGCTGATGCTGTCCGAGCATCACCGGGCCGGCCTGCCCGGTGCCGGTGCCGGTGCGGTGGTGGTGCTGGTCTCGTTGCTGCTGGCGGTGCTGCGGATTGTGGCCTGGTTGGTGTTCTGGCGGCACTGGCGGGCCGCTGAACGGGTGCGGCAGGCGCGGGCGAACCGGCGGTTGAGCGCGATCGCCGCGTCGTGTCAGGAGATGCTGTGGGAGACCCGCGGGGAGCGGTTCGTGTACCTGGCGCCCAGCGTGAGCGACTATCTCGGGTACCGGCCCGGGGAGCTGCTCGGCAAATCGGCGGTGGCGATCGTCGCCGATGTTGACAAGCCGCGGCTGCGGCAGCTGCTGCGGGCCTGTGCGCTGAGCGGCTGCGGCTGGACGGATGAGACGTTTACCTTTGTCGCGAACAACGGTGAGCTGCGTGAGTTCCGCAGCAGTGGCCTGGCCCAGTGCGACGGGCACGGCAAGGTCATCGGCTTCGCCGGCGCGCTGCGCGGGCTGGACGGGCTGCCCGAACGACGACACACCCAGCGGCTGCACGAGCAGGTCCGGTGCGTGATCGAGCAGCGCTCGCTGCGGATCGTGTTCCAGCCGGTCATCGACACCACCTCCGGGCTGGCCGTCGGCGCCGAGGCGCTGACCCGTTTCCCGGCCACCGACCCGGTGCTGAGCCCGGAGCAGTGGTTCAGCGCTGCCGTCGGCGCCGGGCTGGGCGCCGAGCTGGAACTGGCCGCGATCGGGCAAGGCCTGGACAGCGCCGCCGCGACGCTGCCCTGCGAGCTGTATCTGGCGGTGAACATCTCCCCGGCCACCCTGCTGCGCGGCGGGCTGGCTGAGCTGATCGACGCCTCGGGGTGGGACCCGGCCCGGCTGGTCGTGGAAATCACCGAACACGTGCGCGTCGAGGACTACCAGCACCTGATCGAATGCACCGGATCGTTGCGGCGCCGCGGGGTGCTGCTGGCCATCGATGACGCCGGCGCCGGCTACGCCTCGTTCCGGCACATCCTGGCGCTACGCCCGGACTACATCAAACTCGACCGGGGTTTGATCGCCGGCATCGACGCCGACCCCGGCAAACGCGCCCTGGTCAAGGCCGTCACCAGCTTCGCCGGCGACATCGGCGCCACCGTCATCGCCGAAGGCATCGAAACCGCCCGGGAGCTGCACGCCGCGACCGTGATGGGGGCCCAAGCAGCCCAAGGCTTCCACCTCGCCGCCCCCGGCCCGGTCACCGACTGGCCCGCCCTCTACCGCAACCCGGGCTGGATCACCATCACCGCCCCTCCAGCCGAGACGATCGCCCTGCCCGCATCGGCACCGGCCGACAACGATCGGCACGGCCCACAGACCAGCGCACCGGTGAGCGGACTCGTCACTAACTGAGCGGATTCGTGGGCGTCTGCGAACTCGGCGTCGATGGCGAGGCCCCGGGTGCGGATTGCTGCCCGGAATTGGCGGTATGATTCTTGCCGTTCGTATGTGCGTGGCCTTGGCGCGAGTTGCGACATCGCGGCCTGCGCTTCTTGCTGGAGGCGAAATGGATCGTGATTACGAGCGCTACTTCGAGGATCGACTAAATACGATCACAGAACAGATGTCGGCGCGGTTCGACACGGCCGATGCCGAGCCCGTTCGTGCCGCCGTCAGCGAGGGCTACCGACTCGCCGAGGCTGACTACGGAGTCCGACTGCGAAGCGACGCGGCGCTGTTCCTCCTCATCTCGTTCCAGGAGTTCGCGAGTAATCCAGTGCAGTCGGTTCGGCCCGACGTCAGTGGGGACGAGTTGGCGGCGTCGATTCGGGAGGACGTGCGCACGATTGTGCGGCGAGCTGCTAGCGAGGCCGTTGAAGGTGAGATATCGGCCCACGGAATTGTGAATGCGACGAGCGCATCTTGGGACGAGCTCGCGACCGCTCAATGGCAGCTGTGGGATGGCTGACCGCGATGAGCCATCTGACACTACGGCGATGCATGAGGCTCGGTCGGGGACTTCTTCATGTGCAGTCGAGTCGACCGAAGAGCGCGCGAACGGTAGCGTCGGTGAACGCCGCCCGATGACGACCGAGGATCAACGGCTGGCCGCATCGCTGCGGGTGAGCATCAGCAGTTATGTGGGTACAGCCTCGCTGGCCGTGCTCGCAGGCCTGGTCGCCGTCTTCACGTATTACCAGCAGAACTTCGAACCGATGGTTCTGTTCTACGTGTTCATCTCGACCGCGACGGTCGCCATTGTCGCAAGCATCATTTGCGGTGGCAAAGGAGCAGCCAGTGTCGCCAAGAAGGTCGCTCAATCAACGTATGACGGGTCTACTGAGACTAGCGAGTTCAATTATCAAGCCATCTTAGCGTTGGTTTGCGTGATTGCAGCCATCGCTGCGGTGGTGTGTGGCGGCCTGTCAGGCACAAATCCACGGTAGCAAACATGTCGGATTGCGATTGGCTGGGTGGCGAATTCCAGATGGCGAACTCCACAATGCCGCGAACCGATAGCTGAACTGAGGTCAACTCGGGGCGCGGAGGCTGTGCCAGAGGACCCGTTGCCGCCCGATATCGCGCAGCGCAGGGCCCGCGCCGAAACGACGGGATATTGCTGGGCCTGACGGCTCCCACCGGGCATAGTCAGTGACCATCCGCGGCCGTCGATCCGGGTGTCTGCTCGCGCTCGACATGTCGACGCTCGCACTTGCGGCGCGTGTCACATATCTCGACGGTCGACCACTGCGGGTCGACGTCGACGAGGACCGTGATGCGGGCGCTCACGGTCACGCGGACCGGGCCTGCCGATCGGGCGTGCTGCTCGTCCCTGTCGAGGCCTTGCTGCCGATGGTGGACAACCTGCCTCGGGTGGATACGTTTCCGATTGGTTAAGGCGGCTCCGACTACCGCAGCGAGCGACTTGCATGCCCGATATAGGCGGTTGCGTGAAGCTGGGGTAAAGTTCTTGCTGCCTGAGGCGGCCGGATGTGCCGGTCGGCCGGGGCATCCGCCGGCCGAGGAGGGTCGCCGTGACGAGACCGGCTGAGCCGCGTGTCACGGGTCGCTCTGCGCCGGCGACGGCGATCTCGGACGTGGCCGACGGGCAGGTGCACGGTGCGGCGCAGGTTGTCCGCGGGATCGCTGCGGTTGTCCCGGTAGCTGGCTTGGCGTGCTCGAGCCGCGACCGGTCGCACGGTGTGGCTGGCGTTGCGGACGGTGAGGCTGGCCCGACGGTCCAGCGGCAGCTGGCGGTGTTGCGGCGCCGCGCCGCCGAAGCAGATGGGGCGCGCTCGGGCGGCGCGGAGGCGGCTCACCCCGACGGCGCCCTCTTGGCGGGCCGGACCGGTCTGCCTGCCGATTTGAAGGCCGGGATGGAGGCGTTGAGCGGGTACAGCCTCGATGACGTGCGGGTGCATTACAACTCGTCGAAACCGACTGCGCTGAACGCGTTGGCGTACACGCACGGCAGCGACATCCATCTCGGGCCCGGCCAGGAGAATCAGCTTGCCCACGAGGCCTGGCACGTCGTGCAGCAGAAGCAGGGCCGGGTGCGCGCGACCGCGCCGGGTGGCGTCAACGACGAACTCGCGCTCGAACGCGAAGCGGACACGATGAGCCGCCGGGCCGAGTCGAGCGGCGCGCCGCGCGTTCGCGACAAGCAGCCGCTCAAGGACGCGGCAGCGACCGGCGCCGTGATCCAACTGCGTGGCGCGAATCCCTACGGCCTGGGCGGCGGCATCACCTCGCACCACGTGATTCCGCACTCGCTGCTGGTCGCGGCGCGCGGACTGCTGCCGGCCGCGGACCAAACCGACGCGCAGGGCCGGCTGCTGCCTGCCTGGGCCTCGCTGACTGCCGAGAATCTGATCAAGGCATCGATCGAGGACATGCAGAACAACCCGCTGCAGCTCGCCTACAACGGCCAGAACAGGACCGTGTCCAACATCGAACGCGATCAACCGGCCGGCTGGCAGCAGGTGGCGCGGACCAAGTTCGCCGATCTGAGCGTGGCCGAGCAAGGGATGCTGACCTTCGACGGCGCCCCGTTCGCCACCTTTCAAGCTCGCTACGGCGCTCTGCGGGCGGCCGCCAACACGGTCGCCGGCGGTCTGAGCGAAAAAGAACAGAACCTGCTCGACACCTTCTACGAGTGGCAGTCCGGTAACCAGTTCTACGGTGCCGCCCGCTACGAACCCGGCACCAGTAACGATTTCGACGCCGACGCCCAACACGTGCTGGGGGAGGACTACACCGCACAGCTGAAGGCCATCAACACGAAGTTGCTGGGCTTCCAAGCCACGGCCGCCGGCAACGGCGGCGCGCTCCTTCCCGCCGACCAGCTGCGCCTTAAAGCAGTGCTGCTCGAATTGGCGGCCCTCGGCTCGCCCGGGCGGGTCATTCCCGACGACAACAACGCCGACTGGTCGTCACTGAACTCGGATGAAAAGCAGCACGCGTTGACGGTGATCGAACGCTACGACCGGGTTGCCGCGTCGGGGGCAGCCGGGCCGCGCGACAACACCAAGAAGGTCCACAAGGGCATCATCCGCAGGGGCATGAGCAAGGTGAAGGTTCCAACCAAAGCCGCACAGGTGCACGACATCTTCACTGCGTTGAAGTCATCGCAGAAGACGAGCGTCGCTCACCCGTTGATGGCCGAGTGGCAGGTGTCGGTCGAGAAGGCGAAGCTGTCATTGCTGGGCCGGTCCGCGACCACCGTCATCAACGTGACCGGCCTGTCCATGGCAACGGTCGCCGGCGCGCTGGACGATCTATTCGTCCAAGAGATGACACCGCTCTGGGGCCTGTAATCTGCGAAGCCTGCAGGCCGATGATGCCGCGCGGCCGTCGCCGCCGTGAAGGGCGACCACCCACCAATCTGATTGGGCTCTCGTCAAGTCGATCCAGGGGACGGGGACCATGATCTGATCGGGCATCGCCCCCCCTGCCGGAGATCGCGTCCTACTCGGTAGCGGCGAGGGCATTTCGACGGGCTCGAGACCTTCGGCATCGAGCCCGTCGAGGTGCTCCACTCGCCGCTAACCACCCATATCCGTTACCGCAAACGCAACGCCAACCGAACCGCAACCGCCTTCAAACACTGCCTCCGGGCGCTCTACCCTGCCGCCGCCAACGGCCTGAAAACCCTGTGCGACAAGGGATACGCCGGCGCTGGGATCGGGATCATGGTGCCGGTCAAAGGCAGCAATCTCGCCCCGGACAACCGGGCCCGCAACACGCTCATCAGCGCACTGCGCGCACCCGCCGAACGCGCCAACGCGCCAACGCGCTGCTCAAGCGAACCTGGAAAACACTCGAACGGATCACCCTCGACCCCGGACGGATCAGCGCCATCATCGCCGCCGCGCTCGTCCTGCTCCATTTACAAGGGCCAGCCCGGTGAGTACAAAGGCCAGCCCGGTGAGAAAACGTCACTGTGAAGAATCGAACAGGACGCTGGCAGTGTGGGGGTCAGGGGTTCGAGTCCCCTCAGCTCCACCCACGAATGCCCCGTTTTGCGAGGCTTCCAGTCATTTCAGCGTGCTGAATGACTGCCGTATGTCACTCGAATGTCAGTGACTTGGGGCCAGATTGGTTCCCGGTGGAGGCCTTCAAGTTCGGAAACGCTCGGTGGATGCGCGCAAACCACCGAATGCGTGTGGGGGACCGGGTTCAAGTGTATCGAGCGAGGCGTCACCGCTGCCGGCGTCAAGCCTTGGGGAAGACACCGCTTGGTTGTTCCTCGGACGTCACGGGACAATTCGGCGGGGGTCGGGGTATCCGAGGCTGGTGTAGCCGGGAGCCCGTGTCGCAAGCGATGAGGCGAGGACGCCGGTGAGCGCGTCGTGGTAGTCGTGTACCTCGGTAGTGGTCTTGCCGGGGTGGCTGCGAAGGATGCGTCCGACGAATTGGACGAGCCGGCCCTTGAACGCGATCGGCGCGGTGAGGAACAGGGTGTCCAGGGCAGGGCAGTCGAAGCCCTCGCCGACGTAGGAGCCGGTGGCGACGGCGAGCAGCGGGCCGTCTGATGTCGCGGGGTCGAGGCGGGCGAGTGCCGCAGCGCGGGCCTTGGCCCCTGTGCCGCCGCGCAGGACGACCGGGTCCAGGCCGTGGCCGCGGAGCAGGGCGTCAAGCGCCTTCAGGTGGTCGACCCACTGGGTGAGCACGAGGCAGTGGCGTCCGCGCGTGTGCGCGTCGATCACGTCGTCGATGATCTGTCGGTTGCGGTGTTCGTTGGCGGCGAGGTCCTTGTAGATCGCGGAGATGCCGCCGGGTTCGGACGGATCTGCGTCGCCGGTGTAGCGGTACGCGGTGGTGTGGACGTGCAGGACAGGCTTCGGGTGCTGCGCGTCCGAGCCGCGGGCCGAGAGTGTTCCCTCAGGTGGCCGGACGATGGTGTGTCGCGCGGGGCCGAGTTGCAGTGCGATCAGGTCGTCCAGCTGGTCGCGGCGGTATGGGGTCGCGGTGAGGCCGAGCCATCTGCGTGCTGGTACCTGCTTGACCGCGTGCTCGAACGCGACGGCGGGCACGTGGTGGCACTCGTCGACGATGACGAGCCCGTAGCTGGCGGTGAGTTCGGCGAGATCCTCGCGCCGGGATAGCGTCTGCAGGGTCGCTACGTCGATGACGCCGGTCGTCTTGGCGCGTCCGCCGCCGCGCTGACCCGCCTTGACGCCGAGCAACTCCATGATGCTTGTCCGCCACTGGTCGGCGAGCGTCTTGCGGTCGACGAGTATGAGGGTCGAGACGCCAAGGTCGGCCGCCATGGCGCAGGCGATCACTGTCTTGCCTGAGCCCGGAGGTGCGACGAGCACGCCGAGGTCGTGGGCGAGCAGCGCGTCCAGCGCGGCCTGCTGCTCCGGATCCAGGCTGGCCGTGAAAACGAACTCGTGGGACGCACCGGCGTCCCGCTCGTCGGTGAGTTCGAGTCTGCTTCCGGCTTGGACGATGAGTCGGTCAAGGTGGCCGAGCAGACCGCGCGGCAGCACGAGATCGCCGCTGGCGCTCTCGTCGAAGTTCTGCAGGTACCGCGGAATGTCCCACGTGGATACACGGCGCCGCTGGCGTTCGTAGAACCGGGTTGGGCATCGTGGCGGCGTGCTTCAGCGTGGCCAGCAGCGCGGGCGGAAGCCCTGCGGAGTCCACGGTGATCGCCGCACCCAGCCGAGCGTTGAC
>JBOGDQ010000177.1:0-4325 GCA_050742975.1 Jatrophihabitantaceae bacterium | reverse complement strand
CGTAACGCGGGACCGTCCGCCGACTCGCCCGCCAACTGGTCAGGACGTGCGGACCAGAACATCCGTGCGACCTTGCGCCGGCGCAACGCCGAGCGCGACCGGTTCAGGACAGCGGTACGCAGGTAGGCCTGCGGATCCTCCAGGGAAACAGGTCCGCGCGACAGACCCAGGAACACGTCTTGCACAAGATCCTCAGCGGTGTCCTGGTCATCAACCAGACGGATCGCCAGCCGGACCAGACCGAGATAGTGCAGCCGAAACAGCTCCTGCACGTCGTCGGTCACGCTCACCCGCCTCCGCACTCGTGGTCACATCCGGTAAGACGCACTACCCAGCGAAATCTCACGCCACCGCAAGCGTCCGTCGGACGATCGGACCGTACGCACACGATGCCGTATCCGGCACCGGCAACCGGGCTGCGCAACACTCGTCACCTTGCCGGCAGCGGCCTCTGTCCCGGCCAGCGACCGATCGGCGCAACCACGAGGACGGGTAGAGCCGACACTCGGCGGCAATGCCGCAGCGCGGCTGAGCCTCGATCTTGGTCGGGCGAAGCGGGCGAAGGCCCGAGCTGATCAGTAGTTGTCGCCGAGGGACCGCTGGGGGGCAGGCAGGCGCCAGCGGCGCGGCAGGTAGGCGCGGCTGCCCGCGTAGAAGCCGATCGACATCGCCCCGCCCTGGGCCTCGCCGGTCCGCTCGATCGACACCCGGCGCAGCTTGCGGCCGGTCAGCCACCACTCCACCAGCAGGGCGACGAACGTGGCGATGATGACGATCTGGACGATCCACGCCTGCGGGATCACGTAGCTCGCGATCATCAGCGGGAACAGCAGCAGCAGGTAGTTGCTGAACATCCGGTGCGAGTCGACGTAGTCGCGGGCGATCCGGCGCGTCTCGCCCTGGTCGCGACGCGGCAGGACATCGCCCGAGCGCAGCGCAGCGCGGCGCTCGGCCGGGGTCATCGACCGGCCTGCGGTCTTGCGCGCGACCCGCGCCTGCTTGGACTGCTCCTTCTGCCGGGCGTACGCCTCCTTGCGCGTCTTCGGTGCAACGACCGGCCCGCGCTGACCGACGACATCGCGGCGCTTCGGTGTCGGACGGCCCTTGCCCGACGCAGGCGCCGACTCCTCGGCCGACTCCTCGAGGACCTCATGATCTTCGGCAGAGCGACGTTTCATCCCAGGGAACACGGGCCTCAGTCTACGGGCCTCACGGCAGCGCCAACATCCGGTCGAGGGCCAGCCGGGCATTGGCCGCCACCGTCTCGTCCACGACGATCCGGTTGACGACCTCGCCGCGCACCAGTGACTCGAGCGAGCGGACCAGGTGCGGCAGGTCGATCCGGTTCATGGTCGAGCAGTAGCAGACGTTCTTCTCCAGGAAGACGATCCGCTTGTCGGGGTGCGCGTCGGCAAGGCGTCGCACCAGGTTCAGCTCGGTGCCGAGCGCCCAGGCCGTCCCGGGCTCGGCCGCCTCGATCGTCCTGATGATGTACTCGGTCGAGCCGACGTAGTCGGCCGCGAGCACCACCTCATGCCGGCACTCGGGGTGAACCAGGACGTTGACGCCCGGCACCCGCTCACGCACCTCGTGCACGCTGTCGAGGGAGAACCGGCCGTGCACCGAGCAGTGCCCGCGCCACAGGATCATCCTCGCGTCCTGAAGCTGTCGCGCTGTGAGCCCGCCGTTCGGCCGATGCGGGTCGAACACGACGCACTGCTCCAGCGCGATCCCCAGCTGCAGCACCGCGGTGTTGCGGCCGAGGTGCTGGTCGGGCATGAACAGCACCTTCTGACCCTGCTCGAACGCCCACTCGAGCGCGCGCCCGGCGTTGGACGAGGTGCACACCGTCCCGCCGTGCTCGCCGGTGAACGCCTTGATCGCGGCGGAGGAGTTCATGTACGTCACAGGGACAGTCACGTCGGCGACACCGGCGTCCGCCAGCACGTCCCACGCCTCGACGACCTGCTGGTAGTCGGCCATGTCCGCCATCGAGCAGCCGGCGCCGAGGTCGGGCAGCACGACCCGCTGCTGCGGCGCGGTGAGGATGTCCGCCGACTCGGCCATGAAGTGCACGCCGCAGAACACGATGAACTCCGCGTCCGGTCGCGCGGCGGCCTCGCGCGCGAGCTTGAACGAATCGCCGGTGACGTCGGCGAACGCGATGACCTCGTCCCGCTGGTAGTGGTGGCCCAGGACGAAGACCCGCTCGCCCAGCGCATCCTTGGCGGCCCGGGCCCGTGCGACGAGGTCGGGGTCCGACGCGGGCGGCAGCTCGCCCGGGCAGTCGACGCCCCGCTCGGAGTCCGGGTCGCTGCCGCGGCCGAGCAGCAGCAGCGCGAGAGGGGTCGCGACGGGCTCGGTGAAGGTCATGCGTGCAGCGTAATCACCGCCCACAACGCCGCCGTCACGCCATGAGGCTCAGTGGGCTGAGCTCGCTCGCGGGCGGCCAGGTTCGCACCACCTGAACACCGGTCGCGGTTACTATGGGAATACGCGACCGGGCGGCGTCCGTTGGCCCGGCAAGTACCGCGAACTGCTAGACGATCACCGGGAGCAATATGACCGCCGCAGACACCACCACAGTCGACATCACGTCAGCGCCCGCAGAAGCTCCGGCCGGCGCCCTCGCCCTGACCGACTCCGCGGCCGCGAAGGTGCGGGTCCTGCTCGACAGCGAGGGCCGCGACGACCTGCGCCTGCGGGTGGCCGTCCAGCCCGGTGGCTGTTCGGGCATGCAGTACCAGCTGTTCTTCGACGAGCGCAGCCTCGACGGCGACGTCGAGATGGACATTTCGGGCGTGCCGCTCGTCGTCGACCGGATGAGCGCCCCGTACCTGGGCGGCGCCACCATCGACTTCACCGACACGATCGAGCAGCAGGGCTTCACGATCGACAACCCGAACGCCGGCGGCGGCTGCGCCTGCGGTAACTCCTTCTGCGGCTAGCCAGCACGCCTGGACGGCCGGTCCGACCTGTGTGTCGGGCCGGCCGTCGGCGTCTTGAGGGAGCATCGGGCGCTGATTGGGTAGCCTTCCCGACATGGCAGTCCTCGTTGCGGGATCGATCGCTACCGACCACCTGATGCACTTCCCCGGCCGGTTCTCCGACCAGCTGGTCGCCGAGCAGCTGCACAACATCTCGCTGTCTTTCCTCGTCGACGGCCTGGTGATCCGGCGCGGCGGGGTGGCCCCGAACATCTGCTACGGCATGGCCCAGCTCGGCGGCTCGCCGGTGCTGATCGGCGCCGTGGGTGAGGACTTCGACGACTATCGCGCCTGGCTCGAGCGCAACGGCGTGGACTGCGAGCACATCCTGGTCTCGCCGTACCACCACACCGCCCGGTTCATGTGCACCACCGACGACGACCTGTGCCAGATCGGTTCGTTCTACACCGGGGCGATGTCCGAGGCCCGCAACATCGAACTGCGCTCGGCGTGGACGGCGACCCGTGCCGACCTGGTCGTGATCAGCGCCGACGATCCGGACGCGATGCTGCGGCACAGCGAGGAATGCCGCCAGCTCGGTTATCGCTTCGCCGCCGACCCGTCGCAGCAGATCACCCGGATGGCGAACGGCGCAGACCTCGCCAAGCTGATCGAGGGCGCCGATCTGCTGTTCACGAACGAGTACGAGCGCAGCCTGCTGGAGTCCAAGACCGGCCTGAGCGGCGACGAGGTGCTGGCCCGGGTCAACGTCCGGATAACCACGCTCGGCAAGCGCGGCGTCGAGGTCGTCGGCCGCGGCCTGGAGCCCGTGCACGTCCCGGTGGCGAAGGAGCGGGCCAAGGCCGACCCGACCGGCGTCGGCGACGCGTTCCGCGCCGGGCTGCTCACCGCGCGCGACTGGGGCATGTCCTGGGAGCGCTCGGCCCAGGTCGGCTGCATGCTGGCCTGCTACGTCCTGGAGACCGTCGGGACGCAGGAGTACGAGGTCAAGCCCAGCGAGTTCGCCGATCGGCTGGCCGAGTCCTACGGCGACGCGTGCGCCGAGGAGATCCTGCCGCACCTGCCGTGAGCGGTGATTGTGCAACTCTGACCGCCCTCACGCCGCCAGAAGTTGCACGATCGGGTCAGAGGCGGACGGGATAGGCCGGCTCGGGGATCTCCGGATGGATTCGCCCCTCGACGAAGATGCCGTGCCAGAGCAGGAACACCAGCAGCGTCCAGATCTTGCGCGAGTAATCTACGCGTGGGCCGGCACTGGAGGCACGGTGCTCGTCCAGCAGCCGTAGCGCGGCCTCCCGGTCGATCAGCGCGTCGGCCTGCGACTCGATGATGATCGCGCGCGCCCAGTCGTACATGACGTCCTTGAGCCAGTGCCGG
>JBOGDQ010000176.1:0-24126 GCA_050742975.1 Jatrophihabitantaceae bacterium | reverse complement strand
TATCGAGGGTGCGCGACGCGCACCCTCGGCGTGATTACTCGCATCGTAGATTTCTGGCCCGACCCCTATGAACTGGCCGCCACCCGAGACCACCTCGTCGAGCCGTACTGACTGAGGCCCACCGATGTTCCTGTGCGGATCCGCTTGTGGACGGCGACCTCGTCTGGAAACGCGCGCGTGAATCGCAGGCTAGAGCTGAGACTCCGGTCGAGTTGGTGATCTTGTCGCCCTGCGTACTATGCAGTCCGCGAGCCGTGGCAGAGGTTTACGGACATGCCGCGGAGCGGCTCTACCGGATTGCCGCCGTCAACGTGCATTCGTCGCCCGCCACGCCGGGCTCGGCTACGCCACCCGACGCAGGACGGCGGGGAGTGGCCGCGGCTGGCTGAGGTGCCGAAGCGTCGTGCAATGCACGCGACCTGCAGCCAACCCGTGGCTGACGCGGTGGTGTTCTCGAACGATTTGGCGAGTCTGCGGCTGCGGCCGAGTCGACCGTGCGCCACTTCAACGCGCCATGCGTGCCGGATGGGGCGGAACATGGGCTGCTTGTCATCCCAACCGACGCGGCGCACCTCGAGGCCATGCTGGCGACTGAGCGTGCTCGCCGCCCCAGCGGTCATGCCGCGGTCGACTAGCACCAGCTCCGGCCTCCCGGTGACACCCTGTGCGGCGAGGCGGTCGAGCATCACGCGGTTGGCGTCGTTCTCGTGCATCGAGGCGGGCACGACGAATCCGGCGATGGGGAGGCCGGTGACGTCGACGGCGACGATGCGCTTGGCGCCCTTGGTGCGCCCGAAGCGGACCACCGCGGTCGTGGAACGTCGCGCCGCCGTTGGAGCCGCCCGGGCCAGGTGCGTATCGATGACCACCATCGACGGCGCCCTCTCCACCCGGCCTTCAGCCTCGCGAGCGACGGCGTGCAGGACGGTCAGCGCGCGTGCCCAGGTGCTATTGCGCGACCAGCGACGGAACTGTGATCACACCCGCGTCCAGGAGCCGAACGACTCGGCAGGTAGCGCCACTGGTCAGCCGGTCTGGGCGACATACAGCGTCGCGTCCACCACCGTGCGCCGGTCATCAGCATGCTTGCGGCCCCGCTTGCCCGGCACGTTGAACACCGGCTCCAGCAGCGCCCACTGCTCATCAGTCAGATCACTCGGATACGCCATGGCGCACACAGTGAGGATCAGCCGCGCAGCGGCAATAGGGACACACCCAGTAAGCGTCAGGTCACCGGCTGATCGTTCGGCGGGGGCAGCGTGGAGCCGTCGCGCAGGAGCACCGGGCCGACGGCGACCGAGCCTCCCGCCGGCGGTGCCGGAGCTGGCGCCGGCGCCGGTTCGGGGGTCGGCGGCATCGGCTGGGTGATCGTCGTGCCGTAGGCGGGCGGGACCGGCGACGGTGGCGCGGCGGGGTCGACGAGGTCGGCCAGGCTCGGCGCGTCGTCCAACCGCGGCACGCCCAGCGCGGGCAGGCCGAGCAGGTCGAGCACCGTCTTCCCGATGGACACGTGGCTGTTCCAGCGCGAGTCGATGCCGGCCTTGACCGGGCCACCGAACATGAGCAGCGGCACCCGCGGGCCGAACGCGAGCTGCACACCGTCCGGGGTGTGCTCGAGATTCGGGGTGACGACGTGGTCGTCGAAGCCGCCCCAGTCGTCCCAGGTCAGCAGCAGCACGGTGCTGTCCCACAGGCCCGCGGTGACGATCGCGTCGACGGCCTGCCAGATCTTGCCCTGGCCCAGCGTCACGTCGGCGACCGGGTGCTCGTCGTAGGGGCTGTCGTGCCACACCATCGACAGCTGCGGCAGCGTCCCGCCCTTCGCGTCGGTGACGATGTCGTCCGAGCGCACCACGTTCGCCGCGCCCCGCAACTGCGTGTAGAAGTTCACGGGGTATGACGACGTTCCGGTGTAGGCCTTCCAGGTCAGTCCGTTGTCGCCCGCGTGGCCGGGCACGGAGGGCAGGTCCCACTCCGGGTCGGCCTGGCTACGGGGCGGGTTGCGCAGTGTCGGGGTCTGGCCGCCGACGATCAGCAGGTGGTTCGGGGTGGAGTTGGTGCCGAACCCCGAGCAGTGGTTCTCCAGGAACGCTCCGGTGGCGGCGAGGTAGGCGTAGTACGGAAGCACGATCTCGGTGTCGACCTGGGTGTGCGTGGCCGGCGTCGGGGTTCCGTTCTGCTGCGCGTGCAGCCACTTCGCGTACGCAGCGCGGGTGTGCGCCTGGTCGTGAGCCGGCGGGTTCGGCTGCACCGGCCAGCCCGTGGCGACGTTCGCGCCCCACGCCCGCATCGACACGAAGTAGTTGTCGGTCGTGTGGTTCTCTTGCACGAACACGACGACATGATCGACGATCTGCGCCATACCTCCACCGTGCTCCCTACGGCGCCTTCCGGCAACCGGCCGCGAGCGTCGCTTCGCCCGGCGCGGCAGGATCTCGCCACGACGACCACGGTCGGTGCTGGAACCCCGAGCGGGGCGTGACGTCAGGCAGCAACCGCTCGTCCGCGCCATAGTCCTCGCGCGGGTGGAAGTACAGGCGTGGCAGCGCGTCGATCGCGCGCAGGTGCGCGTCGTATCGGGCCAGGGCTTCGGCGCGCTCGGCCGCGTTCAGCTTCGCCGGCATGTGCGTCGCGAACGGCGTGAGCACGTCGAAGCCGCTGTAGCGCAGCACCCCGTTGTGGACCGGCCAGAGAACGTCGAGCAGGGCTCCGTCGATGCCGTCGGGAGCGTACGTGCCGGCAGACGTCCCGGTCGTCACTGACACCATAGCCAGCTTGCCCCGGAGCATCCCGGTGTCGTACTTGCGGCCCGGGAGGTAGGCGAAGCCGCGGGTGAGCACGCGGTCCACCCAGCCCTTGAGGATCGCCGGCATCGAGAACCACCACATCGGGTACTGGAGCACGACCAGCTCGGCGCGCGCGAGCTTGGCCTGCTCGGCGCGCACGTCCGCGGCCACGGCTGCGTGCTCGTGCGCGTAGGTCTGCTCGCGATCGATGCGCAGGTACCCGGGATCCTCGCGCTCGCAGTAGTCGTCCGCATCGGCTACGGCCTTGAACTTCATCGCATACAGGTCGCTGACCTCGACGGTGTGGCCGAGGGCGCCCAGTGTGGTGGCCGCCTGCCCGGTGAGCGCCCCGTTGAAGGACCGTGGCTCCGGGTGGGCGTGAACGATCAGGACGTGCACGGCCGGGCGGTCCTGCGGGCCATGAGCACGACGCCGGCCGGCTCGAGCGTGTCGAAGTAGACGAAGCCCGAACCGTTCGGGCGCCGGCCCCGCATGATGATGTCGAGCCCGAGCGCCGCGCCCTGCTCCGCTGCGGTGTCGACGTCCGATTCGAAGCCCAGGTGGAAGACGCCCTCGCCATGGGCGTCCAGGAAGCGCCGCTGCGGGCAGTCGAGCTCCGGCGGCTGGCACAGCTGCAGCTGGAAGTTGTCCAGGTCGACGACCTTGTACCGCATGGCGCGGAACGCGTCGGGGTTCGGCACGGCCAGGTCGGTGTACTCGGTCAGCGGCGGGTAGTCCTGCCACGGCCCGATGCCGATGGATTGGTAGTAGGCGACGGACCGGTCGACGTCGTGCACCACGATGCAGATGTGGTGCAGCTGACGGAACGGCGTAGCGGCCATCGAGGTGCCTCCGGTTGGTGTCGTCATGCCGTCACCGTCGCGAGGGCATCCAGAACGTGCTCGTTGAACTGGTCGAGGTCGATGGTCGGCTCACCGTCGGCAGCGAGGTCGTAGGTGGGCGGGACGGTGTCGATGACGGTGTCCAGCGCGCGGCGCACCTGGGTGTGCAGGTCCAGTGCGGCCAGGTCCGGGCACCAGGCGAACAGATCCGCCAGTGCCAGCCACGCTCCGGTGGGGTTGGAACGGCGAGTTCCGGTGCGGTGCGGTGACGAGCCGTGCGCCGGCTCGAACAGCGCGGTCGTCCCGTGCCCGGACGGACGGTCGGGGTTGATGGTCGCCGAGCCGCACAGGGCCGGCGACCCGGCCCGGGCGCAGACGAGGTCGGAGAGGATGTCACCGAACAGGCCCTCGGTGACGATGACCGCCGGCAGCTGCTCGTACTTGACCAGCTCGTAGGCCGCGCGGTCGACGTTGACGTCGACGAACGGCACTCCGGTGGCGGCGGTGGTCGTGTGCGCCGTGCGACGCCACAGCCGGGAGGTCGCGAACACGCTGGCCTTGTCAACGCTGATGGCGCGCCTGCCGCGGTGGCGGCGGGCGTGCTCGACCGCGATGTCGAACACCTCCTGCACGCGAGCCGGCTGGAGCACGAGCCGGTCCTCGGCAGCGCGCACGCCGTCGCTCTCCACCCGCAGGTCCGGACCCGCGTAGGCCCCGCCGGTGATGTTGCGGACGATGACGACATCCTCCTCGCCCGGGACGCGGACGGTGCGCACGCTGATCCGCAGGTCGAAGATGTGGCGCAGTTCGATGAGCGCGGCCTCGGGGTTGGGGCACTGCTCGGACGTGATGCCCGGGTTGGTGCCGACCGCCCCCGACAGGATGACGTCGGCCTCGCGGCAGGCCTGCACCGTCTGGGCGGGCAGGATGGAGCCGGCCTGCGCCCACCCGCTCGTGCCGTACGGCCACGGGCCGCTCACGCGCACCGGCGCACCGTCGCGTTCCAACTGGTGCAGGAAGGCGACGGGCCCGTCGAGGATCTCGGCGCCGATCCCGTCGCCCGGCAGCAGGGCAATCGTGCTCACGGCAGCACCAGGTTCCGGGTCTGGACGGTCATGATGGCGACCGCGATGTCGGTCCCGACGTGGCTCTCCAGCTCGCCGAGCCAGGGTGCGACTGCGACCGCGGGCGGGTCGTGGTGGGCGTGCCCGAGGTCCGCGCCGAAGACCAGCAGCGACGCCGGGTAGCTGCGCGTCAGGGCGAGACTGCAGTGGTCGGCGTCGCCGAGCAGGTCGGGCAGGATGCCGAGCTCGAGGTGGACGTCGAGCGCTTGCAGTGCTGCCGATGCCTCGTCGTTCCAGTGCAGGAACGCCATCTTCGGATGGTTGACCATCAGCCGCTGCACGCCGCGGCGCCGCGCCTCGCCGAACAGCACGACCGTCTCGTCGGCGGACAGGTGGCCGCTTGCCAGCAGCAGGTCGTGCGTGGCGATCGCGTCGAGGACGTCGTACCACTGCGGCAGCAAGCGGCCGTCGTCGGCAATCACGTCGACCGGGCCCAGCTCGAACCCGCGGTGGACCGACAGTTCCGGTGAGGCGGCGCCGCGCTTGTGGGTCCGTGCTGACACGGTCGGCATCCACACCACCCGGCCGCCGAGCCGGGCGGCGACCTCGACGGCGTCCGGGTTCGCCCCGCCGACGGGGCTGTTGAGCACGACGCCCCCGTACACGCCCTCGCCGGCGAGGGCGGCGCGTTCCACCGTGCTGCCCTCGTGCGCCTTGAGCACGACGGTGCTGAAGCCGACGGCCCGTTCGGCGGCGACGGTGGCGCGGTCGTCGCCGTGGCGTGGCAGCAGGCTCGGGCTGGCGTGCGCGTGCAGGTCGGTCATGCCGGCCGCCCAGTCAGGCAGGTTCACGTCAGCTCCACCCAGTCGAGCACGGGATGGTCGGTGAGCAGTCGCCGCTGCACCTTGCCCGCCGCGGCATCGCGCGGGAGGACGTCGACGCGAGCCACGGCGACCGGCCGCATGAAGACCGGGAGCTCGCCGATGCGGGTGCGCAACGTCTCCAGCGGCAGCGGGTCGGCGACTGCGTAGAGGACGACCTCGTCGTCGACAAGCCCACCCTTGCGCTTCCACACCGCGTGATCGCTGATGCCGTCGACGGCCGCGAGGTGGTTCTCGACGTACGGGATCGGCACGAACTCGCCGCGCACCCGGATCGACTCGGCGCCGCGCTCCAGGAACACCAGGTAGTCCTCGCCGTCGGCGCGGCCGAGGTCACCGGTGTCGAACCAGCCGTCGGCCTCGCGCGCAGGGTCCAGCCCAGCTGCGGTGACGTAGCCGTCGAACAGCGCGGCGTGCTCCCGCTCGCGGACGTGGATGGTGCCCTCCTCGTCCAGGCGCCACTCGATGTCGTCCCGACCGGCGCCACCGTGCCGGCTCGCATCGGCCGGGATGTCGTCCTCGGCGGACCAGCGGTGCAGGTGGCAGACCCCGCCGGCCTCGGTGGAGCCGTAGCCGGACACGGCCGCGGGGACGGCGAACCGGCGCAGGAACTCGGCGTCGGCGTAGAACATGGTCCGGACGCGGTGCCCGGCGCAGTCCGCCGCGCCCGTCGCCTTCTTGAGGATCTCGACCGGCGGCGCGTGCAGGATCAGCACGCTGACGCGTTCGCGGACCACGGCCGGCCAGAACCCGCTGGCCGAGAACTTCGTGACGGTGAGCGCGTCGGCCCCGGTGAGCAGGGCGGTGATCATGCCGTAGCCCATCGGGTTGATGTGGAACAGGGGCAGTGGCGCCAGCACGCGGTCCTCGGCGGTCAGGTCGAGCGCGCCGGCCATGGCCGCGGCCAGGCGGGCGAAGTAGTCGTGCGTCTGCGCGCAGAACTTCGGCGGCCCGGTCGTGCCGGAGGTGTGCATGTACGAGGCGACGGCGAAGGGGTCCGCGTCGAGCCCGGGCAGCCCGTCGACGTCCGCCCGACCCGCGCTCCGTGCGCGCGCGATGTCGTCCGCGCGCAAGACCAGGTCGGGGCCGAGGGGCGCGAGCATGCGCTCGATCAGCTCGTCGGGGTAGGTCGGGTTCACCAGCGCAACCGGGGTGCCGGCGAGCAGGCAGGCCAGCCAGGTCACGACGTAGTCGGTCGAGGTGGGCGCGACGAGCGCCACCCGCTGCCCGGCCCGCAGGCCGTCCGCCCTCAGCCGAGTGGCCAACGCGGCGGCGTGAGCGACGGCGTCGCGCAGAGCGAACTGGTCGTCGACCGTGCCGAGGCGCAGGTCAGGCCGCGCGGTGGCCTGGGCGGTGATCGACCGGGCGAGGTTCGTCATGCCAGACCTTCGTGCCCGGGATCGGTCAGGATCCGCTGCGCGAGGTAGTTGCGCATGATCTCCGACGAGCCGCCCGCGACCTTGAGCACCTTGATGTCGTTGACGATGTCGGTGTACGGGGTGTCGAAGTACAGCCCGTGGCCGCCGACCAGGCTGTACGAGGCGTCCGAGGCCTGCTCGGCGGCGGCGATCGCCAGCGACTTGGCCGTCGTGGTGCGCAGCGCGATGTCCTCGCCGCGCTCGTGCGCGACGGCGGCGTCGTCGCGGGCGAGCGAGGCCGCCTGCAGCGCGGTCCAGGCGTCGGCGACCATCCACCGGATGCCCTGGAAGTCGGTGACGACGCCGTCGCCGACCTCGCGCTGCACGGCGTAGCGCAGGCCGAGCTCGAGGGCCCGCCGGCCGAGGCCGATGAGCTCGGAGGCGTTGCCGAGACGGCTGATGTTGAAGGTGGACAGGAACGTCAGCAGCCCACCACCCACCGGCCCGAGGCGGGCGGAGTCCGGCACCCGGACCGCGTCGAAGTCGACGTCGGCGGTGCGGATCAGCCGCAGCCCGATGGCGCGGGTGACGTGGGTGCGGATGCCCGGCAGGCGCATGTCGACCAGGAAGCTGGTCAGGCCCTCGGGCGCCATCGCGTAGAAGAGCGTCACGTCGCAGTCGGCGCCGAGGTTGATGTGCGTCTTGCTGCCGGTCAGCAGCCAGTCGCCGCCGTCACGGACCGCCGTGGACTTCATCGCCTTGAACGACGAACCGGCGTTCTTCTCGCTGATGCACTCGGAGAAGACGCTCGCCCCGGTCGCGATGCCGCGCAGCCACTGCTGCTTCTGCTCCTCGCTGCCCCAGTCCAGCAGCCAGCGCTGGCCCTGCGCCGCGATCTGTCCGGACACCAGCCCGTGGCGCCCGACCTCCTCGCTGATGACCGTGTACTCGGCAACCCCGCCACCGAGCCCGCCGTGCTCGGACGGGACCAGCGGGCCGAGGTAGCCGAGCCGGCCGAGCTCGGCGTAGAGCTCGCGCGGGAACCGGTTCGCGCGGTTGGCGGTGTCGAGCTCCTTGCGGTGCTGCTCGCCGAAGGCCGCCAGCTCCGAGGCCGTCTTGTCGATCCAGGCCGCGCGGTCGGCGCCGGCGCGCAAGGTGGGGTACATCAGCTCTCCTTCCTCGGGCGGGACAGCGACCACATCTGCCGGGCGCGCTCGATCTCGATCGCCCGGTCCCAGCCGGCGTCGTCGATGACGGTACGGCGGAGGCTGGCGCTCAGGGCGCGCGCGAGGGCCGGGTCGGCGGCCAGGTGGGCGACCATGTCGGACGCGACGGCGCGCAGCTCCTCGGCCGGGACGACCCGCCACGCGAGCCCGGTGCGCAGCGCGGTCTCGGCGTCGACCGGTTGCGCGAACACCCCCGCCGCCGCGGCCAGACCGGCTCCCCCCGTGGCGGCGAGAAGGTGAAGGTGGCCCCCACCGGGATGAATGCCGATCTTCGCGAAGCCGGAGATGAACCGTGCCTGTGTGGACACGATGCGCAGGCTCGCGGCGAGCGCGAGGTTGACACCGGCTCCGACCGCGGGGCCGTTGACGGCAGCGAGGACGGGCACGCGCAGTTCTGCGACCCGGCCGAACGCGGAGTACAGCGCGCCCAGGCCGTCGTAGGCCTCGTCCGGGCGTGCGCGCCGCAGCCGGTCGAGTTCGGCCGTGTCCGCGCCGGAGCAGAAGGCGGGTCCGACGCCGGTGATGACGGCCGCCCCGATCGTCTGGTCGCGATCGATCTCCTCGCACACCGCGACGAGTTCGCTCGCCGCCCGTGCGTCGAGCGCGTTGCGCGTCTGCGGGCCGTCGAGGGTGACCCATGCCGTCCCGTTCTCGACGGTGCTGCGAACAGCGGTCCGGCTCATCAGAAGACCAGCTCGACGCGGGACGTCGCGGCGGCGGTCGTGAACCGCTGCAGGGCCAGCGCCGACACGTCGCTGCTGGTGATCGCGCCGTCCACGATCTGCTCGGCAGCCAGCCGGCCGATCTCGGGCGCCTGCATCAGCCCGTGCCCGGAGAAGCCGCACGCGTTCACCCAGCCCGGTGCGGCCGGATCCTCGCCGAGGATGCCGTGGTGATCGGGCGTGTTCTCGTACGTCCCGGCCCAGCACCCCGACCGGTCGAGCGGCAGCTCGGCCAGCCACGGGAAGCGGCGCACGGCCTGCTCCAGGACCGCTTCCATCCACGGCCAGTCGACGGTGACGTCGTACCCGTCCGCCTGGTCCGGGCGCGCCGCCGCGAAGAGCAATCGGGGACCCTCGCTCCGGACGAAGACGCCGGTGCCGAGATCGATCGTCATCGGCAGCTCGGCGTCCAGTGCACCGGGCGCGCCTGCGTAGATATTGCGTCGGGAGTGGACAACCGGCACGGTCAGGCCGGCGAGGGCGGCGAACTCCCCGGCCCAGCCCCCGGCCGCATTCACGACGTGCCGGGCGCGGATGCGCCGTCCGCCCGCCGTTAGCGTCCAGGCCCCGTCGTCGCCGGCCATGACGGCCGTGACTCGGTGGCGGAACAGCACCTGCGCACCGGCGGCGCGGGCCAGGCCCAGGTACGCGCCGGTCACGAGGTGCGGGTCGACCACGCCGTCGGCCGATCCCCAGGTGGCTCCGGCGATGCCGGTGCCGTCGAAGGGGGTGATCGCCTGCGCGGCGGGCACGTCGAGCACGTCGACGGGCACCCCGTGTGCGCGTTGCAGCTCGGCGGTCGCGAGCTGCGCATCCCATGCGCCGTCGGGGACCAGGAGCAGGTAGCCGCTCGGCCGGTAGCCGATGTCCACGCCGTGCGTCTCGGCGAAGGAGCGGTACTGCTGGATGCTGCGCCAGGACAGCTCGATGTTCAGCGGGTCGGCCCACTGCGCCCGGATCGAGGCGAACGAGCGACCGGTGCTGCCCTCGGCCGGGCCGTCGAGCGCCTCGACCGTGACGACGCCGAGGCCGGCCCGGGCGAGGTGGTAGCTGGTGCTCGCGCCGATGACTCCCGCGCCGATGACCACGACGTCGGTGTTCAGGTCCTGCTGCACGTGATCTCTCCCGTCGAGGGTTCCAGCGGTGAGACGACGCTAGAAGCGAACCGTGCCCCGGGGCTTCGGCACTCGCGCGGAAGAACCGGCAACGGCGTTCGACAAAAGTCGAATCGCGTCACGGGGCGGCCGCACGCCGGTACGCCGCCAGGCGCAACGCCATGTGCAGGTCCACCCGATCGGGGCCGGTTCTGAGGTTGACGCCCGTGAGCGCCTCGATGCGCTCGAGCCGGTAGTACAGCGTCGTGCGGTGGATGTGCAGCTGCTCGGCGGTGCCGGTGACATCGCCGCCGTGATCGAGCAGGGCCCGGGCGGTCAGCAGGAGGTCCGGCCCGTGCTGGGCGGCGAGCCGGTCAGCGGCCGGATGGACGGCAGCCACCGCCAGCTCGTCCGGTGCATCGACGACGAGCCGCCACGCGCCCAGGAAGTCCCAGCTCGGTACCGCGAGCGCCGCGCCGGCGCGCAACGCCTGCGCGGTGACCCGGGCTCGGCGGACGGCCACATGCAGCTGCCGAAGCGGGACGGGCGCACCGCTCGTGGCGGGCGCGGCCCGCCCGTCCACGTGCACGCTCAGGCCGGCGCGCAGGTCCCAGCCGCCGCGCTGCCCCGGCAGGTTCACGGCGACCGACACCGTCGGGTGCAGGTCCTCCAGCGCGATGAGTTCGTGGGCCGCATCCTCGTCCGGCTCGACGGCGAGCCGCTCCAGCAGGCTGGCCCGGCGCCGCGCGCGCCCTTCACCGGTGACGCGAGCCCGCGCTATCGCCGACGCGGCCAGGTCGGCGCACGCCACGACGATCGGAAGCCGGGCCGCCGAGACGGACTCGTCGGGATCGAGCACCCACAGATACCCGAGCAGGTCACGCCCGGCCCGCAGCGGCACGCACCAGCGCGCGAGCATGTCGGCCTCGGGCACGGCCGGGGTGCGCACCGGCCCCTGCGCGCGGGCGAGCCCGAGCCGGGCGACGACAGCGAGCGCGGCGGGGTCTGCCTCGCGCTGCAGGATCGTGCGCGTGCGCAGCCCGTCGACCTGCCCCTGAGCGCTCCACCACAACGGGCTGTGCCGGACATCCTCGACGAGGACCGCGCACCCGAGGACATCGCCCAGCCGGTCGACCGCTTCCTGGACCTCAGCCGAACTCGTCACCTGGTCTCCGATCCGTGTTCCGACAATCGTAGGAAGCGCGGCGCCGAAGTTCCGCACCCGCGCCGAAGCCGCTCCGCTCGGGCTCGACCTACGGTTCGGGGGTCCGCACTTCTGCGCACCCTCGAAAGGCACCGCGATGAGCGCACCCGCCGGCCGCACCGCCCTGTTCCCCATCGGCCCGACGGCACCGCGTGCCTACGGCGCTGGCTCGGCCGAGCGAGCGGGTACCGACCGCGCGCTGGCCGAGGTCGGCGCCGCGGATTACGACGTCGCGAACCTGATCGGCGGCACCGAGGTCCGCACCGGCCGCACGGTGCCGATCGTGACGCCGCACGAGCACAAGCGCCATCTCGGACAGGTGCACTGGGCGGGCGCGGCCGAGACCACCCGGGCGATCGAGGCAGCGAGTGCCGCGTCCTCGTGGTGGGGCCGGCTGCCGTGGGAGGAGCGCGCCGCGCCGTTCCTGCGGGCGGCGGACCTGCTCGAGCACGGCCCGTGGCGTGACCGGCTCAACGCCGCCACGATGCTCGAGCTCTCGAAGACCACCTACCAGGCGGACATCGACGCCGCGTGCGAGACGATCGACTTCATCCGCGCCAACGTCAAGAACATGCTCGACATGTACGACGTTCAGCCCGGATCGCTTCCAGGCATGTGGAACCAGGCCGAGTACCGGCCGCTGGAGGGTTTCGTCTTCGCCATCACGCCGTTCAACTTCACCTGCATGAACAACCTCGCGTTCGGCCCGGCCGTGCTCGGCAACACCGTCGTGTGGAAGCCGGCCGAGAGCGCCTCGCTGGTCGCGCACCTGTCGATGCAGTTGCTGCGCGAGGCCGGTCTGCCCGACGGCGTCATCAACATCGTGTACGGCGACGGCGCCGAGATCGGCGAGGTCGCGCTCCAGCACCGCGACCTCGCCGCCGTCCACTTCACCGGCTCGACCGCCACGTTCCAGCACATCTGGCGCACCGTCGGGACCAACGTCGCGTCCTATCGCAACTACCCGCGCCTGGTCGGGGAGACCGGCGGGAAGGACTTCATTCTGGCTCACCCGTCCGCGGACGTGGACGCGCTCGCCGTCGCCTGCATCCGCGGCGCCTACGAGTACCAGGGGCAGAAGTGCTCGGCCGCGTCCCGCCTGTACGCGCCGCGCTCCTTGTGGCCGGCGCTCCGCGAGCGCCTGGTCGCCCTCACCGAGTCCGTCGTCGTGGGCGACCCAACCGACGCCTCGACCTACGTCGGGGCGGTGATCAATGCGCGTCAGCACGCCAAACACGCCGAGGCGCTTTCGCGCGCCCGCGCCGAAGGTCGCGTCGTCGTGGGCGGCAACACCGACGACTCGACCGGGTGGTTCGTCGACCCGACCGTGCTCGAGGTCGACGACCCGCACTCGCCGTTCATCACCCAGGAGCTGTTCGCGCCCGTGCTCACCACCTACGTCTACGAGGACGCCGACTGGGAGCAGACCCTCGCGCTGGTCGACGAGTCGACGCCGTACGGGCTGACCGGCGCGGTGTTCGCCGCCGACGCCGAGGCAGTTCGGCAGGCGAACGAGGCGCTTCGTTACACGGCCGGCAACTTCTACCTCAACGACAAGCCCACCGGGTCGGTGGTCGGCCAGCAGCCCTTCGGCGGCGCCCGGTCCTCCGGGACGAACGACAAGGCCGGCACGGTCTGGAACATGATCCGCTTCGCCAGCCCGCGCTCGATCAAGCGCAACCACCTCGCCGTGTACGACTACCGCTACCCCCACCTGGAGCCCTGAGGCGGCCCTGCTCCCCTGGCCCGACCTCACGGTTGCAGCGGGTACTCCTCGTCCAGGGCCAGGTTGAGCTGTAGGACGTTCACGCGCGGCTCGCCCAGGAAGCCGAGGTCGCGGCCCTTCTCGAACCGCCGGACGAGCGCGTCCACCCGGGCAACGCTGACGTGCCGCGTCCGGGCAACGAGCCGGGCCTGGATGTCGGCGTTGGCCGGGCTGATCTCCGGATCGAGACCGGAACCGGACGCCGTGACGGCATCAGCGGGCACGGCGGGATGGGCCGACGCGTGGCCGCGTATCGGAACGACCTGAGCCGTCGCGTAGCCGGTACCGAAGGCGGCCAGTTCCACTCGCACGCCGTGGTAGGTCGCGATGAACGGACGGGCGGGAGCGGTCTGGTTCAGGCTGACGACGCGCGTGATCGTGCCGTGGTATCCGGGACCGGACCAGAACACCGCGAGCACGGCGCCCACACCGTCGGCCGTGCAGAACGGTCGGGAACCGTCGACGCCGTAGCGCTCTGCGTAGGCCCGACTTCGCTCGCACACCTGCGTCAGCAGGCTCGGCGCACCGGTGTCACCGTGCACAGCCGGATCGGGCAGCCGGTCGACGATCGATTCCGGCCCCAGGTTGCTGGCCGAGGACGCGGTGGCGTCGTAGCCCGCCCCGGCCGCAGAGGGCCGGCTCTGGAAGTACTGCGGCAGCAGCGCACGTGGGTAGTTGCCGGTGAAGTCCTGCCCGATGAGCTTCGAGCCGACGACACGACCGTCGCGCGTGATCAGTGATCCGTCGGCGCGTGAGCGGAATCCGGGTAGCTGGGCGATGGCCAGCACCGCGAGCGGGTAACCGACTCCGAGCAGGACGGTGAACACCAGCAGCATCCGCAATGCGGCGGCGGACTGGCGCAGCAGGTTGGTGAAGGTCGTAAGCACAGTCATCCGATCCCGGGAATCAACTGGACGAGGAGGTCGACCGCCTTGATACCGAGGAATGGCAGCACGATGCCGCCCAGCCCGTAGACGTAGATATTGCGGCGCAGCATCTGGCTCGCGCTCGCCGGTCGGTACCGGACACCGCGCAGGGCGAGCGGGATGAGCGCCACGATGATGAGCGCGTTGAAGATGACCGCGGACAGGATCGCCGATTGCGGCGAGTGCAGCCGCATGACGTTGAGCTTGTCGAGCCCGGGGTACACGGCGGCGAACATGGCCGGGATGATCGCGAAGTACTTGGCGACGTCGTTGGCGATCGAGAACGTCGTCAGCGCGCCGCGCGTGATCAGCAACTGCTTGCCGATCTCGACGATCTCGATCAGCTTCGTCGGGTCGGAGTCGAGGTCGACCATGTTGCCCGCTTCCTTCGCGGCCGACGTCCCGGTGTTCATCGCGACGCCGACGTCGGCCTGGGCGAGCGCGGGCGCATCGTTCGTCCCGTCGCCGGTCATCGCGACGAGCCGGCCGCCCTCCTGCTCGCGCTTGATCAGCGCCATCTTGTCCTCGGGCTTGGCCTCGGCGAGGAAGTCGTCGACACCGGCCTCGTCGGCGATCGCCCGCGCAGTAAGGGGATTGTCGCCGGTGATCATCACCGTGCGGATGCCCATCCGGCGCAGCTCGTCGAAGCGCTCGGACATCCCGTGCTTCACGATGTCCTTGAGGTGAATGACCCCGAGCACGCGCGGCCGGTCCTCGTTCACCCGTTCGGCCACGACGAGAGGCGTGCCGCCGCCGGCGCTGACCGCGTCGACCACCTCGCCGGTTCGGGGCGGGATGTCGCCCCCGTTCTCGCGCACCCAGGCGATCACGGCACCGGCGGCACCCTTGCGCACCTGCCGCGCGGGGTCGCTTCCGATCGCGGTCAGGTCGACGCCGCTCATCCGGGTCTGCGCGCTGAACGGCACGAACGTTGCGTGGGTCAGCTCACCGGTGGCCCGCCCGCGCAGCCCGTAGGAGTCCTTCGCCAGCACGACCACCGATCGGCCCTCGGGCGTCTCGTCGGCCAGCGAGGACAACTGGGCCGCGCCGGCCAGGTCGTCGACGAGGACGTCGCCCACCGGGACGAACTCAGCAGCCTGCCGGTTGCCGAGCGTGATGGTGCCGGTCTTGTCGAGCAGCAGCGTGTCCACGTCACCGGCCGCCTCGACCGCCCGCCCGCTCATCGCCAGCACGTTGCGCTGGACGAGGCGATCCATCCCGGCGATGCCGATGGCGGACAGCAGCGCACCGATGGTCGTCGGAATGAGGCAGACCAGCAGCGACACCACCACGATGCCCGTGATTCCGTTGCCGTCCAGCGCGGACGTGTCGGGGATGCCGGGCTGGTTCGCCTTCGCGAATATCGCCAGCGGCTGCAGGGTGACCGTGGCCAGCAGGAAGATGATCGTCAGCGACGCGAGCAGGTTGTTCAGCGCGCTCTCGTTCGGAGTCTTCTGCCGGCTCGCGCCTTCCACGAGCGCGATCATCCGGTCGATGAAGCTCTCGCCGGGTCGCTGCGTTATCTCCACGATGATCCGGTCCGACAGCACCCGGGTACCGCCGGTCACCGAGCAGCGATCGCCGCCGCTCTCACGGATGACCGGGGCGCTCTCGCCGGTTATCGCGCTCTCGTCGACACTCGCGATGCCGTCGATCACATCGCCGTCGCCGGGTATCACGTCGCCGACCTCGACCACCACCCGATCGCCCGGGCGCAGCTGTGGAGCCGGTACCGACTCCTCCTGTCCGCTAAGGACATTGCGGTCGAGCAGGCGCCGGGCGAGCGTGTCGGTCTTGGCCCGGCGCAGTGCGTCCGCCTGGGCCCGTCCGCGACCCTCGGCCACGGACTCGGCCAGGTTGGCGAACAGCACGGTGAGCCACAGCCAGGCGACGATCAGCCACGAGAACACCGACGGGTTGACGCCGGCGAGAACCGTCGTGAACCCCGCCCCGGCCTCGACGAGCAGCATGACCGGGTTCTTCCACAGGGTCGCCGGATTCAGCTTGACCAGTGCCCCCGGCAGCGACGTCCGGATCAACTTCGGATCGAGTACCCCGGCGCTCATCACGAGTGCAGCCCTTCGGCCAGTGGTCCCAGTGCCAGCGCCGGGAAGTAGGTGAGCGCGACGACGATGACCGCCACGCCGGTGAGCATCCCGACGAACAGCGGCCGGTGCGTGGGAAGGGTGCCCTCGGACGCGGGAACGGGTTGCTGCCGCGCGAGGGAGCCGGCCAGGCCGAGGACGAACACGATCGGCAGGAAGCGCCCGAACAGCATGGCGATACCCAGCGCGGTGTTGTACCAGGTGGTGTTCACCGCGATGCCGGCGAACGCGCTGCCGTTGTTGTTGCCCGCCGAGGTGAACGCGTAGAGCACCTCGGAGAACCCGTGGGCGCCGCCGTTCAGCATCGCCGCCCGCTCGCCCGGCAGGGCCATCGCGATCGCCGTCCCGACCAGCACGATCATCGGCGTCGTCAGCAGGTACAGCGAGGCGAACTTCACCTCCCGGCCGCCGAGCTTCTTGCCCAGATACTCCGGCGTTCGCCCGACCATCAGCCCGGCCACGAACACGGTGATCACTGCGAGCACGAGCATCCCGTAGAGCCCGGAGCCGGTACCACCCGGCGCGATCTCGCCGAGCATCATGTTCAGCAAGCTCATCGCACCGCCGAGGCTGGTGTACGAGTCGTGAAAGCTGTCGACGGCACCGGTCGAGGTCAGCGTCGTGCTCGTGGCGAACACGGCCGCGTCGGGCACGCCGAACCGGGTCTCAGTTCCTTCGGTCGATGCGCCGACCGCCGTCGGCACCGTGCCGTGGTGCATGCCCTGGACGGTGATCATCAGAATCGCGCTCGAGATTGCCAGCACGGCCATCACCGCGACGATCGCCCGTCCCTGGCGGGCATCGCCGACCATCCTGCCGAACGTGCGCGGCAGCGAGAACGGGATGAGCAGTTCGAGGAAGATCTCGATCCAGTTCGTCCACGTCGTCGGGTTCTCGAACGGGTGGGCCGAGTTCGCATTGAAGAAGCCGCCGCCGTTGGTGCCGAGCTCCTTGATGGCCTCCTGGCTGGCGACGGGGCCGCCGGGCAGCGTCTGCGAGCCACCGGCGATCGTGTGGATCGTGGCGTAGTCGTGGAAGTTCTGGATCATCCCCGCCCCGACGAAGACGATCGCGAACAGGACCGCCAGCGGCAGCAGGATGCGGATGCAGATGCGGGTGAGATCGACCCAGAAGTTGCCGAGCCGGTCCGTGCGGCTTCGCGCGAACCCTCGCACGAGCGCGATCGCGACGGCGATGCCGACCGCACCCGACACGAAGTTCTGCACGGCGAGGCCGGCCATCTGGACGACGTAGCCGAGCGCGCTCTCCCCCGAGTACGACTGCCAGTTCGTGTTGGTGACGAAGCTCGTCGCAGTGTTCCAGGCCTGATCGGCCGTCATCTGAGGCACGGCGTACGGGTGACCGAGGTGCTGCTGGAATCGCAGGAACGCGTAGAGGAACAGCACGGACACGGCGCTGAAGGCGAGGACGGCCCGCAGGTACCCGCTCCACGTCAGGTCGGCGTCCGCCTCGATGCCGCCGACCCGGTAGATCCCGCGCTCGACCCGCAGGTGGCGCGGACCGGTCAGCACCCGGGCCAGGTAGTCACCGAGCGGGCGGTGCACGATCACCAGGGCCGCGATCAACGAGCCGAGGAACAGCACCCCGGCGGCGGTGTCGGACATCAGAAGCGCTCGGGGAAGATCAGCGCGATGATCAGGAAGGCCGTGAACAGGACGGCTAGTACCAGCCCCACCACGTTCGTCGCACTCACAGCCGGCCCGCCCCCTTCGCGCACAGCGCAAGAAGGGCAAAGCTCAGCAGCGTCAGCAGGACGAACGCGAGATCGCTCACGACGGGCAGTCAACGCCCGTCGGAGCTCGATGCCGGGTGCATTCACGCCGTCATCACGCCGTCCTCGCGCGCTCCTGACGACTCGGCAGCGCGGTATGCCGGAAACTGGACGCGGGCCGGGCGAGGGAAGGGTGGCGAGGATGGGTGCACGCGGCACGCTGCGCGTCTACCTCGGTTCGGCACCGGGCGTCGGCAAGACCTACGCGATGCTCGACGAGGCGCAGCGCCGACGGGCGCGCGGCACCGACGTGGTGATCGGCTTCATCGAGACGCACGGGCGCGAACACACCGCCGAGCAGATCGCCGACCTGCCGATCGTCCCGCGCCGCACGGTGCGCTACCGAGGCGCCGAGTTCGAGGAGCTCGACCTGGCGGCGGTTCTCGCGCGGCGCCCGGCGCAGGTCCTCATCGACGAGTTGGCCCACAGCAACGTCCCCGGATCGGGCGGCAACACCAAGCGCTGGCAGGACATCGAGGATCTGCTCGACGCCGGCATCGACGTCGTAAGCACGCTCAACGTGCAACACCTGGAGTCGCTCAACGACGTCGTGCAGGAGATCACCGGCACGCAGCAGAAGGAGACGGTCCCGGACTCGGTCGTGCGCGCGGCCGAGCAGATCGAGCTCGTCGACATGACCCCTGAGGCCCTGCGCCGCCGGATGGCGCACGGCAACATCTACCTGCCGGAGAAGATCGACGCGGCCCTCGGCAACTACTTCCGGCCGGGTAACCTGACCGCCCTGCGCGAGCTGGCGCTGCTCTGGCTGGCCGACCAGGTCGAGGAGGGCATGCAGCGTTACCGCGAGCAGCACGGGATCACCCGCACCTGGGAGACCCGCGAGCGGGTCGTGGTCGGACTGACCGGTGGACCCGAGGGCGAGGCGCTGATCCGGCGTGCGGCGCGGATAGCGGCGCGGACCACGGGCGGGGACCTGATGGCCGTCCACATCTCTCGAAGTGACGGGCTGGCCGAGAGCGGCATCGTCGACCTCGATCCGCAGCGCCTGCTGGTCGAATCCGTCGGTGGGACCTACCACTCGGTCATCGGCGACAACATTCCCCATGCCCTCTTGGAGTTCGCGCGCGGCGTGGACGCGACGCAGATCGTCCTGGGCGCCTCCCGCCGGCGGCCGTGGGCTTTCGCCCTGACCGGACCGGGCACGAGCGCGAACGTGACCCGGCTGTCCGGCCCGATCGACGTGCACATCGTCAGCCACGACTACGCGGGGCAGGGCCGCTCGCTGCCCGCATTCGGTTACGGGCTGACCCGGCAACGCCGCATCGCCGGGCTGATCACCGCCGCGGTGCTGCTCATCTCGGCGACGTTCGTCCTGACCGCGGTGCGCACCGACCTCACGCTCGCGGGCGACGTCTCGCTGTACCTGCTGCTGGTCATCATCACCAGCCTCGTCGGCGGCTTCTACCCGGCGCTGCTCGCCGCGATCGCGGGCAGCTTGCTGTTGAACTTCTTCTTCGTGGAACCGATCCACACGTTCACCATCGCCAGGACCGAGAACATCGTCGCGCTGCTGATCTTCCTGCTCACCGCCGCGCTCGTGTCGCGGGTGGTCGACCAGTCGGCTCGCCGTTCGGCCCTGGCGACCCGGTCGCGGGCCGAGGCCGAGACGCTGTCCGCGCTGGCCGGCAGCCTGCTGCGCGGCGAGCAGGCCCTGCCCGCGCTCCTCGAGCGGGTGCAGGAGACGTTCGCGATGCGCAGCGTCAGCCTGCTGTCCGGCGGACCGCAGCCGGGTGCGGCCTGGACGGTGCTGGCCACGGTCGGCTCGGATCCACCGCACCGACCGGCCGACGGCGACTGCGTGATCGAGATCGACGAGCACCAGGTGCTGGTGCTCAGCGGGCATCCCCTGCCGGCGGATGACCAGCGGGTGCTGAGCGCGTTCGCCGCCCAGGTGGCGGTCGCCTATCGGCAGCGGGCGCTGGCCGAGGCGGCGCGTGCCGCCGAGCCGTTGGCCGAGTCCGAACGGGCTCGGACGGCGCTGCTCAACGCGGTGAGCCACGACCTCCGCACCCCGATCGCCTCGGCCAAGGCGGCGGTGTCCAGCCTGCGCTCGGAGGACGTCGACTGGTCCGCAGCCGACCGGGCCGAGTTGCTGGCGACCGCGGACACCTCCCTCGATCGGCTCACCGACCTGGTCACGAACCTGCTGGACCTGTCCCGCCTGCAGGCCGGTGTGCTGCCAGTCCACTCCGCGCCGGTCGGGGTAGACGACGTGCTCTCGCGCGCCCTCGACCACGCGGCCCCGCCGAACGCCTGCCTGGACGTCGACGTCCCCGCCGACCTGCCGGACGTTCTCGCCGACGCCGGCCTGCTCGAGCAGGTGATCGTGAACCTGGTCCAGAACGCGGTCCGCTACGCGCCGTCCGGCACGGCGGTTCGCATCGCGGGAAGCTCGCACGCCGGGCATGTCGAGGTGCGCATCGTCGATCACGGCCCCGGCATCGATCGTGCCGACGCGCAAACGGTGTTCGCCGCGTTCCAACGCCGCGACGACTCACCGGCGCCAGGTGCGGGCGTGGGTCTGGGCCTGGCCATCGCCCGCGGGTTCACCGAGGCGATGGGCGGCACCGTGCACGCCGAGGACACACCGGGCGGCGGCGCCACGCTGGTGATCCGGCTGGCGACCGCGGGCGGCCGCGGATGACGCGCGTGCTGATCGTCGAGGACGAGCGGCCGTTGCTGCGCGCCCTCGCGATGAACGTGACCGCCCGCGGCTACGACGTCACCGAGGCCGACAGCGGAGCCAAGGCGCTGGCCGCGGCCTCGACCGGCGAACACGACGTGATCCTGCTCGACCTGGGCCTGCCCGACGTCAGCGGTCTGGAGGTGATCCGCGCCGTCCGGGCCTACGCGACGACGCCGATCATCGTGCTGTCCGCTCGGACCGGCAGCGGCGACAAGGTCGCGGCGCTCGACCTGGGCGCGGACGACTACGTCACCAAGCCGTTCAGCATCGACGAGCTGCTGGCCCGGCTACGAGCGGCGACCCGGCGCGCGTCGGCCGCCGGGCCGCCGCCAGTGGTGCAGGTCGGCGCCGTGCGGGTAGACCTCGATGCCAAGACCGCGGCCGGCGCGGACGGCGAGCGGATCCACCTGACCCCCACCGAGTGGCACCTGCTCGAGACGCTGCTGCGCCAGCCCGGCAAGCTGGTCACCGGCCGCAGCCTGCTGACCCAGTTGCGCGGCACGCCCGACCACACCGACCCGAGCTACCTGCGCATCTACATGGGCCAGCTCAGGCGCAAGCTCGAGCCCGAGCCCGGCCGTCCGCGCCACCTGATCACCGAACCCGGCATGGGCTACCGGTTTCAGCCGTGAGGCGCGCAGCTGCCTATTCGGCGTCGGGGGTTCCGTCCACAGCATTGAGATGGCGCACGACGCGCTCGGCCGCGTCACCGAGCGCGTCGAGCTGCTTGACCGTCAGCAGATCGATCAAGTTCCGGCGTACCGACTCGACGTGATCTGGGGCAGCCGACCTGATAGTTCGAAGGCCGGTGGCCGTGAGCGCGACGACTATGCCTCGTGACGTGGCTGGGTCCTCTTCGCGTCGAACCAGGCCGCGCCGTTCCATCCGGCTGAGGTGATGCGACAGACGGCTCTTGGACCACAGCATCTGGTGGGCCAAGTCGATCAGGCGCAGTCGATGCCCCAGGGTCTCCGACAGGTCGGACAGCACGTCGTAGTCGGCGTCGGACAGCCCGGAGTCACGCGCGAGGTCACGCGCGAGCTGGAGGTCCAGCAGCGCCCGCATGCGACGGTAGCCGCGCCACGCGCGCGCCTCGCGCTCGTCGAGCCAGCGTGTCTTCGTCATGACGAGAGCCTACCGGATCGAGTTGACATGTCGCCTCAAGTGTCTACAGTCAGGTTGACACGTCTACCCGTGCGGGTGCTCGATGTCCGACCCACCTCGGCCCCGTGTCGACTATGCGAAGGAGAGCAATCCCATGACCGCATTGCAAGTCGGCTTGGACCTGCCGACCTCGGCGGCCACCGGCGCCGATCCGGTGGCCGACGCCCGCGCCGCCGAGGCACTGGGCTACGACTTCGTCTCGGCCTCGGATCACCCCAGTGGTGACAACCCGACGTTCGAGACCTGGACGCTGCTGGCGTGGGTCGCGGCGTCGACCTCACGCATTCAGGTGGCCTCCCGGGTCCTGGGTGTGCCCTATCGGCCGCCACCCATGGTGGCGAAGATGGCAGAGACCCTCGACCGATTGTCCGACGGCCGGCTCATCCTCGGCCTGGGCGGCGGGTACTCCGACGACGAGTTCCGTGCGTTCGGACTGAAGGTCCCCACCCCGCGCGAGAAGGTCGACGGTCTGGAGGAGGCCATCGACATCATTCGGGGCCTGTGGTCGGAGCCTTCGTTCACCTATCCGGGCACGCAGTTCCAGACGCAGGACGCTGCGCTCGAACCCAAGCCGGACCGTCACATCCCCATCTGGCTGGGCACGTTCGGTCCCCGTGCCCTGACCCTTACCGGGCGGCTCGCCGACGGCTGGATACCCTCCCTCGGCGGTGCGCCGCCCGAGCAGGTGCCGGCCATGCGCGGGCGGATCCTGCGCGGTGCACACGATGCCGGCCGAGATCCCGCGGACCTCACCTGTGCGTACAACGTGCAGGTTCGCATCGAGGCGCAGTCGCACGCACCGTCCTCGATCGTGTCCGGGTCGGCGGAGGCGGTCACCGAACGGCTCCTGAGCTTCCGCGACCTCGGCTTCACGGCCGTCAACCTCACGCCCGTCGGCCCCGACCGCCGTGAGCAGGTCGAGCAGCTCGCCCGGGACGTGCTCCCCGACCTCCGCGCTGCCTGGGCCTAGATTTGTGAACGTCGGGGTGTCCCGTGCGCTGCTGCTCGTTCGTCGTACAGGTGAGAGCCCATCGTCCCGGAGGTTGTGATGCAGTACGCCCTGATGAGTTACGTCGAGCCCGCTTACCTGGAAGCGCTGCCCGCTGCCGAGCGTGCGGCGGCGTATGCGGAGTATGCCGCGTTGGCCGCTGACGACCGCTGCGTCGGCAGTGCGCAGCTGAAGCCGGCCGAGACGGCGACGAGCGTGCGGGTGGTCGGCGACCGGACGCTGGTGACCGATGGCCCGTTCGCGGAGACCAAGGAGGTGCTCGGCGGGTTCTTCCTCATCGAGGCGGCGAACCTGGACGAGGCGCTGGAGGTGGCGGCGCGGATTCCGGCTGCCCGGCTCGGCGGCGTTGTCGAGGTCAGGCCGGTGGTGCCGCGCTGAGCGTGCTCGAGGACGTCTTCCGGGACGAGTGGGGCCGGGTGCTGGCCTCGCTGGTCGGGTACCTCGGCGACTTCGACAAGGCCGAGGAGGCGGCGCAGGAGGCGTTCGCGGTCGCGGCGCAGCGCTGGCCCGCCTCGGGCGTGCCGGCCAACCCGGGTGCGTGGCTGGTGACGACGGGCCGCAACCGCGCGATCGACCGGATCCGCCGCGAACGCACCCTGGCCGAGAAGATCCAGCTGCTGCCGGTCCCGGAGGCTGTCATGGACGAGTACGACGACACCGTGATCAAGGACGAACGGCTCGAGCTCATCTTCACCTGCTGCCACCCGGCGCTGCCGCTGGACGGGCAGGTGGCGCTCACGCTGCGGGCCCTCGGCGGCCTGCAGACCGCCGAGATCGCGCGTGCGTTCCTGGTCTCCGAACAGACCATGAAGCGGCGGCTGTCCCGCGCCAAGGTCAAGATCAAGGCGACCGGGATCCCGTTCGCGGATCCCGACGCGGGCCGGCTTCCGGACCGTGTCGATGCGGTGCTGGCCGTCATCTACCTGATCTACAACGAGGGCTATCGCGGCCGGGTCGACCTGGGCGCCGAAGCCATCCGGCTGGGACACGTGCTCGCGGTGCTGATGCCGGACGAGCCGGAGGCACACGGGCTGCTCGCGCTGATGATGATCCACCACGCGCGGCGGCAGGCCCGGTTCCGCGGTGAGGATCTGGTGCTGCTCGACGACCAGGATCGCTCTTTGTGGGACCAGGCGCAGATCGCGGCCGGACGGGCAGTGCTCGACCGGGCGATCGCGCTGGGCGGGCGCGGCGCCTACGTCGTGCAGGCCGCGATCGCGTCACTGCAGACGCGCGAGCGGATCGACTGGCCGCAGGTCGCCGAGCTGTACCGCCGGCTGGCCGAGCTCACCGGGTCCGGAGTGGTCGAGCTCAATCACGCCGTCGCCCTGGCCCAGGCCGGCGACCCCGTCGCGGCGCTGCGTGCCGTCGACCGCCTCGACCTGGACGGCTACCTCTACTTCCACTCGACCCGCGGCGAGCTGCTGCGGCGTCTCGGCCGCGACGACGAGGCCCGGGCGGCGTACCGCCGAGCGCTCGAC
>JBOGDQ010000175.1:0-1504 GCA_050742975.1 Jatrophihabitantaceae bacterium | reverse complement strand
GCCGTCGCATATCGACCGGATCGCTACTTCGACGGCTGACCCGCCCGACGTGCGTAACCCCTTGTGGCACGGGAGGCAGTCACCTGGCATGCTGATGCAATGGATGCCACATTGGTGCTGGGCAAGCAGGGACGCCTGGTGATACCCGCCGACGTCCGAGCAGCCCTGGGCCTGGGTCCGGGTGATCGCCTGCACCTGCGCGTGAGCGGCCAGCGACTCGTGCTCGAGCGGCCGCAGGACGCCGTCGCCGAGTTGCGGCAGCTTGCCACGAACGTCCCGAAGCACCGATCACTCGTCGACGAACTGCTCGCCGAACGCCGGCTTGCCGCTGCCGCCGAATGACGGTGCTCGACGCGTCCGCCATCCTGGCGCTCGTCCACGACGAGCCCGGAGCTCACCTCGTCGCGGCACAACTGGACGGCGCAATCCTCGGCGCGGCGAACCTGGCCGAAGTGATCGGCAAGCTCGTCGACGCCGACATCGAGGTCAACCGCGTACGCGGCTTGCTCTCGGCAGCGGGCGTCACGATCGCGCCCGTACTCGAACCGGACGCCGAGCTCGCGGGCGCGATGCGCTCCCTGGACGGCGGACGTTCGCTCTCCTTGGGAGATCGCTGCTGCCTAGCTCTCACCGTCCGCACCGAGCCGCCCGACGTGCTGACGGCCGACCGCGCCTGGGCTGACCTCGACCTACCGATCCGCGTGCACCTGCTCAGGTGAGCAACTCGGCTGCGGCGAGTTCGGCAGCGGGATGAGATTTCGTGCGCGTAATTCTCCGATTCCGAATGCGGTGGTCGATCAAGTACGTGACGCTTGTGTTGATCACGACCGCAGGGAGTGCGCTTGACAGTCCACAGAGGTGACCGGCGGATCCCGTCGGTGACCTTCGCCTCCAAGTGAGGCTCTGAGACTCGGGCGCAAGGACCAGTACCTAGACGGCGTCGGGCCGCCCAAGCAGGACCAATTCGCGGCTCACCCGCATCCTGGAAGGAAGACCGCCATGAAGAAGATCATCACCACCGCTCTCGTTGCTGCGACCGCTGTCGTCGCGCTGAGCGCGTGCAGCAGTGTGGAAAACGGCAGCAACACCGCTGGCAAGACGCATCAGGCGGCCACCACCGGCAACAAGACAAAGGCTCCGGCCACCATCGCCAAAAAGACAAAGGCTCCGGCTGCGCCGAAGTACACGGTCGCCCAGCAGAACGCGATCGAGTCGGCCCAGTCCTACCTGGACATGTCCGGGTTCAGTCGGGCTGGCCTGATCCAGCAACTGTCCTCGAAAGCCGGCGAGGGATTCAAGATGGCCGACGCCGTGTTCGCGGTCAACCACGTCAAGGTCGACTGGAACAAGGAGGCTGTCGAGTCCGCGAAGTCGTACTTGCAGATCGGCGGCTTCTCGCGGGCCAGCCTCATCCAGCAACTGTCCTCGAATGCCGGTGAGCAATTCACGCTGGCGCAGGCGACGTACGCCGCCAACCACGTCGGACTCTGACACAGGAAGTGGC
>JBOGDQ010000174.1:0-24829 GCA_050742975.1 Jatrophihabitantaceae bacterium | reverse complement strand
ACGAGGTCGGCATGGGCGCCCTCGTCCAGGCCTGGCAGGCCGAGCCACTCCCGCCCGCGCCAGGACGCCTGGGCGATGACCTCGGCCTGCGGTATGCCGGCTCCGACCAGGGCCCGGATCTCGTCACGCACCAGCCCGTGCGGCAGCGAGCCACCGGCGTCGGTGCCGGTGTAGACCGGTACGCCCGCGTCGAACGCGTTCCGGATGCGGTCCCGCGAGCCGGCGTAGAGGGCGCGCATGTGGGCGGCGTAGGTCGGGTACTTAGCGGCGCCGGCCGCGGCGATCGACGGGAAGTTGTCGATGTTGATCAGCGTAGGCACCACCGCGGCACCGCTCGCGGCCGCCGCGGTGATCAGCTCGTCGGTCAACCCAGTGCCGTGCTCGATCGAGTCGATGCCGGCGGCGATCAGCCCGGCGAGCGCGTCCTCCCCGAACACGTGGGCCGCGACCCGGGCACCGAGCTCGTGAGCCTTGCTCACCGCCTCCTTCAGGACGTCGTCCGGCCACACCGGGGCAAGATCGCCGACCGAGCGGTCGATCCAATCCGCGGCCAGCTTGACCCAGCCGTCGCCCGCCGCGGCCTGGGTCACGACCTCGTTCACCAGCCGGTCCGGCTCGACCTCCACGCCGAGGTCGCGGATGTAGCGGTGGGGACGCGCGATGTGCCGGCCGGCGCGGATCAGCCGCGGCAGGTCGTCGCGCGCCTGGATCGAGCGGTTGTCGACCGGCGAGCCGGCATCGCGCAGCAGGAGCGCGCCGGCCGCGCGGTCGAGCAGCGCCTGCGCGGCCTGGTCGTCCGCGTCCGGCAGATGCCCGTGCGGTGCCAGGCCGACGTGGCAGTGGGCGTCGACCAGCCCGGGCACGATCCAGCCGCCGTTGGCGATCGTGTCGGCTTCGGCGACCGGGCGGGTGAACGTGAGCCGGCCGCCGACCAGCCACGCGTCCCGCTCGCTCTCATCGGGCAGGAACACCCCGCGCACGTGCAGCACCATTCGCGCCACGTTACCCAGGACTGTCAGTCGAGGTAGCCGTACCGGTCCAGTACCGCGTGGCCACGCTCACGAGTCGAGACATCAATTCCGCTTGCTCCATGCAGCAGCCACCGCGGCACGGGCATCGGCCAGCAGTTGCGGGAGGACCCGGGTCTGTCCGACCACCGGCATGAAGTTGGTGTCGCCGCCCCACCGCGGCACCACGTGCTGGTGTAGGTGGGCAGCGATGCCCGCCCCGCCGACCGAACCCTGGTTGATGCCGATGTTGAAACCGTGCGGCCCCATCACGGCACGCAACGTGATCATCGCAAGTTGGGTGAACTCGCCCAGCTCCATCGTCTCGGCCGCGGACAGGTCGGTGTAGTCCGCGACGTGCCGGTATGGGACGGTCATCAGGTGCCCGGAGTTGTACGGGTACAGGTTCAGCACCGCGTAGACGAGTTCACCGCGCGCGACGATCAGCCCGTCCTCGTCGCTGCGGGTCGGGGCCAGGCAGAACGGACACTGCTCGCCCGGCTCGTCGTGATCGGGCTTGTTCTCACCCTTGATGTAGACGAGCCGGTGCGGCGTCCACAGCCGGCCGAATGCGTCGGGGTCGCCCGCGAACGTCCCGGCACCTTCGGTCATGCGTGGTCGGCGGCGCTCGGGGCGGCGTTGCTGCGGCCGGCAACGGTCTCGACGATCTCGGCGATCGCCTGCTCGATCGCGATGCCGTTGCGCTGCGTCGCGTCGCGATACCTGAAGGACACCGCGCCCGCCTCCACGTCCTGCGCGCCGGCGATGAGCATGAACGGCACCTTGGCCTTCTGCGCGGTGCGGATCTTCTTCTGCATGCGGTCATCGGAGGTGTCGACCTCGACGCGGATGCCGAGCGTGCGCAGCCGATCCGCGACCTCGGCCAGGTAGTCGTTCTGCTCGGCGCTGATCGGGATGGCGATCACCTGCACCGGCGACAGCCACGCCGGGAACGCGCCCGCGTAGTGCTCGGTCAGCACGCCGATGAACCGCTCGATCGAGCCGAACTTGGCCGAGTGGATCATCACCGGCTGCTGCCGCGATCCGTCGGCAGCCTGGTACTCCAGGCCGAAGCCCTTGGGCTGGTTGAAGTCGTACTGGATCGTGGACATCTGCCACGTGCGGCCGATCGCGTCGCGGCACTGCACCGAGATCTTCGGCCCGTAGTACGCCGCGCCGCCGGGGTCGGGCACCAGCTCCAGGCCCGATGCCCTGCCGACGTCCTCCAGTACCTTCGTGGCGAGCGCCCAGTCCTCGTCACTTCCCACGAACTTGTCCTTGTGGGAGTCGTCGCGGGTGGAAAGCTCCAGGTAGTAGTCGTCGAGGCCGAAGTCGCGGAACAGGCCCAGGCAGAAGTTCAGCAGGTGCTCGATCTCGGCCGGCGCCTGTTCAGGCGTCACGTAGGAGTGCGAGTCGTCCTGCGCGAAGCCGCGCACGCGCGTCAGCCCGTGGATCACGCCGGACTTCTCGTTGCGGTAGACGTGCCCGAACTCGAACAGCCGCAGCGGCAGCTCGCGGTACGAACGCCCGCGGGAACGGAAGATCAGGTTGTGCATCGGGCAGTTCATTGCCTTGAGGTAGTAGTTGGCGCCCTCCATCTCCATCGGCGGGAACATGCCGTCGGCGTAGTACGGCAGGTGGCCGGACAGCTCGAAGACGTGCTGCTTGGAGATGTGCGGCGTGCCGACGTACTCGAAGCCCTCCTCGATGTGGCGCTGCCGGACGTAGTCCTCCATCACCCGCTTGATCACGCCGCCCTTGGGGTGGAACACCGGCAGGCCCGAGCCGATCTCGTCCGGGAAGCTGAACAGGTCCAGCTCGAGGCCGAGCTTGCGGTGGTCGCGCTTGGCCGCTTCCTCCAGCCGGTACAGGTGGGCCTTCAGGTCCTCGCGGCTTGCCCAGGCGGTGCCGTAGATCCGCTGCAGCTGCTCGTTCTCCTCGCTGCCGCGCCAGTACGCCGCCGCTGTCCGCATCAGCTTGAACGCCGGGATGCGCCGGGTGGTCGGCAGGTGCGGGCCGCGGCACAGATCGGTCCAGACCCGCTCGCCGGACCTGGCGTCCAGGTTGTCGTACATGCTCAGGCCACCGGCACCGACTTCGACCGAGGCCCCCTCGGCCGCGTCGTCAAGACTCTCCGGTCGCAGGCTCCCCTCGGAGGCAGTGGACTTCAGGCCGATCAGCTCGAGCTTGAACTTCTCGTACTTGAGTTCGGCGCGCGCGGCGTCGTCGTCGATCGGACGTCGGGAGAAGCGCTGGCCGGCCTTGATGATCTCGGCCATCTTCTTCTCGATCGCGACCACGTCGTCCGGGGTGAACGGGCGGGAGGGCAGGAAGTCGTAGTAGAAGCCGTCCTGGATCGGCGGGCCGATGCCGAGCAGGGTCCCGGGGAACAGGTCCTGGACCGCCTGGGCCATGACGTGTGCGGTGGAGTGCCGCAGCACGGCCAGGCCGTCGGGCGAGTCGGGGGTGACGAGTTCGACGTCGGCGTCCTCGTCCGGGATCCACGCCAGGTCCCGGAGGGTTCCCTCGCCGTCGCGGACGACGATCGCGGCACCCGGCGAGGTCAGCCCGACGCCCGCCTCGCGCAGCGCCTCGGCCGCCGTCGTCCCGGCCAGCACCCGGACGCGCTGGGCGGGCTCGGTGGGCTGGGCGCTGGCGGGCAAGGTGACTCCTCGTGGGTAGCGCGGCCGGTCAGCCGCAAGATCGGGTCGGACCAAGAGAATGCTAGTGCGGTGCGTCGGCGGCACCGACCACATATCCGACTCGACCCGAGGAGAATCACGTGGCCTACCTGTTCGAGTACGAGGGCAAGCGGCCGAACGTCGCACCGGACGCGTTCGTGGCACCGACCGCGACGCTGATCGGAGACGTGACGATCGAGTCGGGTGCGTCCGTCTGGTACGGGGCAGTGCTGCGCGGGGACGAGGCCCCGATCATCGTGCGCGCGAACGCGAACGTGCAGGACGGCTCGGTGCTGCACTGCCCGCCCACCGTCACGACCGAGATCGGCCCCGGCGCGACAGTGGCCCACCAGTGCGTCGTGCACGGCGCGGTGCTCGAGGCGAAGGCGCTGGTCGGCAACGGCTGTGTCGTGCTCGACGGGGCGCGGATCGGAGCGGGCTCGCTGGTCGCCGCGCTGTCGCTCGTGCAGGCGGGCGCGGTGATCCCGCCCGGCGTCCTGGCCGCGGGAGCCCCGGCGGTGGTCAAGCGCGACATCGCGGGCACGCCGGCTGAGATGTGGGTGAAGATGAACCCGATCCACTACCCGGCGCTGGCGCAGCGGCACCTCGCCGGTATCCGCCCCATCTGATTCGTCCGATCGGCCGCGAAGATCAGCACCCCTGCTGATCCGCGACACTGCGTCGTGCGCGAACGAGGCTCCCAAGCGCGTGCTGCATAACCCGCCTGCCGCGACAACAACCACCTGACCGACGAGCTGCTCGCTGCGCTGGAACCGCGGCTCGCGGCAGCCGTCGACCGCATCGTGCCGAGCTGGCCACGCCCGGGCGGCACCCCTACGCTGTGCGACATGACTGGGCCGAGCACACCTGCGAACTGGTACGCCGACCCCTTCGGCCGGCAGGAACTGCGTTACTACGACGGCGCGAACTGGACCGAGCACGTCTGCTCGCACGGTCGCGCATCGGTCGATCCGCCGGTGGGCGCCGGACACGTGCCGACCGTGCAGCGCGACACGTCCAAGGTCGTCGGGGACGTCTCACGTGCCCGCGCGACCGGAACCGCGGCGTTCACCGGGAGCGGTTCGATCTTCACCGAGCCGATCCTGGTCGTGAACCAGAAGGCCAAGCTGATCGAGGTCAACAACGAGTACGCGGTCTACGACCAGCAGGGCAGCCAGCTCGCCGCGGTGCGCGAGGTCGGGCAGAGCAACGTCAAGAAGGCGATGCGCCTGCTGACGTCCCTCGACCAGTACATGACGCACTCGCTGCAGGTCGTCGACATGCAGGGCAACGTGCAGCTTGCACTGACACGGCCCGCGAAGTTGGTGAAGTCCCGCGTGATCATCGCCGACCCGGCCGGCGCCGAGGTAGGGCAGATCGTGCAGCAGAACGCGATCGGCAAGATCCGCTTCTCGATCGAGGCCGGCGGGCGCACCCTCGGGACGATCAACGGTGAGAACTGGCGTGCCTGGAACTTCAACATCCGCGACCACACCGACACCGAGGTCGCCCGCATCACCAAGACCTGGGAGGGCCTGGCCAAGACGATGTTCACGACCGCTGACAACTATGTGGTGCAGATCCATCGGCAGCTGGAAGATCCGCTGCGGCTGCTCGTCGTCGCAGCTGCGCTGTGCGTGGACACGGCGCTCAAGCAGGACTCGCGCGGACTCGGCTGACGCTTGCTGTCGGGTCGGGCGCTGCCGCGTCGCGGCGCGATCTGGTTGCAGATCCATGGTGATCGCGACGTACCCGCACCAAGATCCACGCTGCGTTCTCAATCTTGGTGCAGTCCAGTTGCCATGGCACCGTGAGTGCAACAAGATCGCATGGGCGGGTTCAGGGCGAGCAGGCTCCAGATGCCTCAGTGGCGACGGTGGCCGGCCGGCTCGGATCAGAGACGCTCATCGGTCGCGGGGTCGGTGACGCCGTCGAAGTAGCGCTCCAGGACGCGCGCGAACACCGGCTCGTCGGGTGCGGCCCGGTGGAACAGCGTCATCGACGAGTGCAGCTTCTGCGCGTCCATGCCTCCGAAGATCTCCGTCGCGCTGCGGTCCTCGGCCTCGGCGACGATCGTGGCACAGGCGATCAGCCGTGGTCCCAGTACCGGATGGTCCAGGTACGCCCGCGCCTCGTCCAGCGACGTGATCGCGTACCGCTGCGACATCGCGCTGAAGCCGAGCCCGGCGATCTGCGGGAACACGAACCACATCCAGTGCGACGTCTTGCATCCGCGACGCAACTCGTCGAGGGCGCAGGCGTAGGTGTCGCAGTCGTCCTGCGCGGCGACAAAGCGGACCAAGTCAGACCGATCAGTCATCACGCGATCCTCCTGCGCGCCGTTCGTCACGAGCGTGCCCGGTTCGAAACCTTGATCAGCTGAGAGTTGTGGCTGCATCGCGACCACAAGGCTCAGCTGATCAAGCGGACGAACCTGCCCTGTCACCGGGACTACTCTCGACGGTCAAGGCTCAGCCGCAGGCGTGCTGCGCTCCCGAACTCCGTGTCGATCTCGCCGTCGAGGCTGAAGCCGACAGCGCGGTAAAAGGCCACGGCTGCCTGGTTCGCGTGGACGTCGATGCGGTGCAAGCCGCGATGCAGCGCGATCGAGATCGCGTCATTCACCAGTCGCCGACCGATACCGCGACCGACCCGGTCCGGATCCACGAACAGGTCCGTCAGCTCCAGAGCGTGGGCGTGCACGGCGATGACGGCGAACCCGAGCGGCCGCCCGACCGCGTCGACTGCGACGCGCGTGCGCCCGGAGACGACGGCGCGCTCATCCACCACCAGTGCCTCCGGGTGCTCGCTGAGCGTGGCGGCATCAGGAGTGTTCGACAGCGCGGCCCGCCGATAAATTTCGCGCAGCGCCGGCAGATCCGCAGGTGCGGCGGTCCGAATGCCCGGCTGGGCCCACTGCGTGAGATCGGCCGGAGTGTCGAGATCGTCCGCCGAGCCAGGGACAGCGATCTCGTCGACCAGGTCCGGGCGGGAGGCAAGCAGCGCACGCGCACCCTCGTCCGGCCCGGCGAGCGCGAGCGCCGAACGCCAGAGGGCCGGCTCCATGACGGTCGGATGACCGCGCCGCGGGCCGTACGTCGCCAGAGCGATCCGACCGGGACGCCAGGACTCGACGACGACCCGGACCGCGTCGGCGCACACGCCTGGCATATCGACCAGCAGCACCGCCAGTGCGTCGACGTCCTGCGCCGCATCGACGGCCAGCGCGAGGGAGGAGCGCATGCCGCGATCCGGATCGGGATTGACCAGCACGCGCGCACCGTCGACGACGAGCCCGGCCCGCGTCACGGCCAGCATCGGCGTACAACCGCCGCCGGACAGCGCGGCGACAGCACGGTCGACCAGGCGCGATCCGTCGACCACCAGTTCCGCCTTGGGAGCGCCCATCCGGCTGCCCGAACCGGCAGCCAGGACCACCCCAACGACCTGCGCCATGAACCGAACAGTATGCGCGCGAGGCGGTAAGGGGAGAATGCTCGAATGATGCCGCCGCGCACCCTGACCTCTCCGGCCGATGTCGCCGCCGCCCTCGACCAGGCCGGCTACCTGCCCGACACCGGTGTCGCGACTGCCGCGTACCTGGCGATCAGGATGAGCCGCCCGCTGTTCCTCGAAGGCGATCCGGGCGTCGGCAAGACAGCGCTCGCGCAGGCGCTGGCGACCATCACCGGAGCCAGGCTGGTGCGGCTGCAGTGCTACGAGGGCATCGACGCCAGCCAGGCGCTCTACGACTGGGACTTCCCCCGCCAGATCCTGCACCTGCGCGCGGCCGGTGACTCGGCGGACATCACCGACCTCGAGGCCTCCCTGTACGACCGCCGGTTCCTGATCGCCCGCCCGATCCTGCAGGCGATCGAGAACAGCCCGTCCGTGCTGCTAGTCGACGAGATCGACCGGGCCGACGACGAGTTCGAGGCGTTCCTACTCGAGGTGCTCGCCGAGAACGCGGTCAGCATCCCCGAGCTCGGGACGATCCGCGCCGAGGTCGCCCCGCTCGTCGTGCTCACCTCCAACCGCACCCGCGAGGTGCACGACGCGCTCAAGCGCCGCTGCCTCTACCACTGGGTCGCGCATCCGGACTTCGCCCGCGAGGTCGAGATCGTCCGCCGGCACATCCCCGACGTCGCCGAGAAGCTGGCACGGGACGTCTCGGCCGTGGTCGGCAAGCTGCGTGAGGCGGACCTGCTCAAGCCCCCGGGTGTAGCGGAGACGATCGACTGGACGCGCGCGCTGCACGTGCTCGGCGCCGGGACACTCACCGCGGACAACGCCGACGCCACCCTCGGCGCGGCGATCAAGTACCACGAGGACCAGCTCCGGGTGCGGCGCGAGCTCCTGCCCGACCTGCTGGAACGCCTGGGATGAACTCCCCCGCAAGCGGGAGGTACCCCCACGCGCGAAGACCCGACAGACACAGGGATGAGCGTCCCCCGCAAGCGGGAGGTACCCCACTCGCGAAGGCCCGACAGGCACAGCGATGAGCGCTCCGGTCGAGACGCTGACCGGGTTCGCGCGAGCCCTGCGCGCGGCCGGAGTCTCGGCCGACCGCAACCGGCTCACGACGAGCATTGCCGCGCTGACCCACCTCGACCCGCTCGACGCCGGCGAGGTCTACTGGGCCACGCGGCTGTCGCTGTGCTCCGAGCCGGACGACCTGCCGAAGTTCGACGCGCTGTTCGACGCCTGGTTCGGTACCTCGCGCCCAGCAGTGCCCGGCCCGGCAAACCTATCCCCCCAGCCCCAGATCGCTGCCGTGCGTCCGCTGATCGGCGACCTGACCGGCTCGCAGGATGAGCCGGATGAGGACGAGTTGCGCACCGCCGCGGCCGAGACGGAGATCCTGCGGCACCACGACATCACCGCCCTGACGCCGGACGAGCGGGCCGAGGTGAACCGGATGATCGCGCTGCTCGCACCGCGCGTGGGCACCCGGCGCACGCTGCGCCGCACCCGCGGCGGCCGCGAGCGCATCGACGTGCCGCGCACCGTCCGGCAGATGCTTCGCGACGGCGGCGAACCGGGCGCGCTGCGCTACCAGCACAAGCGGGACCGCCCGCGCCGGCTGGTGCTGCTGCTGGACGTCAGCTGCTCGATGGCTCCGTACGCGGACGTCATGCTGCGGTTCGCGCACGCAGCCGTCCGGGTCGCTCCCACGACGACCGAGGTGTTCACGGTCAGCACCCGATTGACCAGGGTGACCCGGCAGCTGCGGCTGCGTGATCCCGAACTGGCGCTGCGGGCCGCCGGCGCGGCCGTCCCCGACTGGAGCGGCGGCACCCGGCTCGGCGAGGCGATGCGCGCCTTCCTGGACCGGTGGGGTCAGCGCGGCACGGCCCGCCGAGCCGTCGTCGTCGTCGCGTCCGACGGGTGGGAGCGCGGCGACGCCGAACTGCTCGGCGAGCAGATGGCGCGACTGGCCCGGCTGGCCCATCGGGTCGTCTGGGTGAACCCGCACAAGGGCAAGTCCGGCTTCGCGCCTGTGACCGGAGGTATGTTGGCGGCGCTCCCCCACGTCGACGAACTCATCGCGGGGCACAGCTTCGAGGCGCTGCAGAACGTGGCGGAGGTGATCGCTCATGCGTGACGTGATGGACGAGCTGGACGCCTGGTGGCAGGCCGGCGAGACGGTGGGCATCGGGACCGTCGTGGGCACCTGGAAGTCCGCGCCCCGCCAGCCCGGCGCAGCCATGATCGTCGGCCCGGACGGCACAGCGGTCGGCAGTGTCTCCGGTGGCTGCGTGGAGGGGGCCGTCTACGAGCTGGCCGAGGTCGCTCGCGACGACGGCGCGTCCGTGCTGCAGCGGTACGGCGTCAGCGACGACGACGCCTACTCGGTGGGGCTCACCTGTGGCGGCATCATCGACGTCTTCGTCGAGCGGATCGACCGCACGACGTTCCCCGAGTTCGGATCGATCGTGCAGGACGTGCGCGCCGGGAACCCGGTCGCGGTCGCGACCCTGATCAGCGGAAACGACTCGCGCGTCGGCAAGCGGCTGGTCGTCCGTCCGGAAGCGGTCAGCGGCAGCCTCGGCAGCACCCGCCTGGACGATGCGGTGCGCGATGACGTCCAGGGCATGCTGCTGCAGGGCAGGACCGGGATCGTCCACTACGGCCCGGACGGCGAACGGCGAGGCGATGACCTCGCGGTGTTCGTGGCCTCCTACGCGCCGCGTCCGCGCATGATCGTCTTCGGCGCGATCGACTTCGCAGCGGCCGTCGCACGCATCGGCGCCTTCCTGGGCTATCGCGTCACGGTGTGCGATGCCCGCCCGACGTTCGCGACCAAGAAGCGCTTTCCGGACGCGGACGAGGTGATCGTCGCCTGGCCGCACAAGTACCTGGCCAAGACCGACACCGACCAGCGCACGGTCGTCTGCGTGCTCACCCACGACCCGAAGTTCGACGTGCCGCTGCTGGAGATCGCGCTGCGCCTGCCGCTGGCCTACATCGGCGCGATGGGCTCGCGGCGCACCAACGACGATCGCGCGAAGCAGCTGCGCGAGCTCGGCCTGACCGACGACGAGCTGGCCCGGCTGCACGCGCCGATCGGCCTCGATGTCGGCGCGCGCACGCCGGAGGAGACCGCGATCTCGGTGGCCGCGGAGATCATCGGCATCCGCTGGGGAGGCTCCGGTTCGCAGCTGCGCAGCGTCGATGGGCCGATCCACCATGAAGCGCACTAGCGGGGTCGAATTGTGCCGGGCCGCACGCTACGTTCGTCCTAGGCCTACCGAGGGGTGAATGCGTCATGACCAAGATCAACCTCACCGTCGACGGAGTTCGGTACTCGGACGAGGTCGAGCCGCGAACACTCCTGGTCCACTACCTGCGCGAACAGCTGGGCAAGGTCGGGACGGTCGTGGGCTGCGACACCAGCAACTGCGGCGCCTGCACGGTCGACCTCGACGGGCGCAGCGTCAAGAGCTGCACCGTCCTCGCCGTCCAGGCCGACGGAGGTGACGTGACCACGATCGAGGGCCTGGAGTCCGACGGCGTCCTGCACCCGATGCAGCAGGCGTTCCACGAGAACCACGCGCTGCAGTGCGGCTACTGCACCCCGGGGATGATCATGGCTGCCCGCGACCTGCTGAAGAACAATCCGCACCCGAGCGAGAGCGAGATCCGCGAGGGCATCGAGGGCAACCTGTGCCGCTGTACCGGTTACCAGAACATCGTCCGAGCCGTCCAAGCCGTGGCCGGAGCACAGTCATGACGGCCGTGTCCGACCGCCCGGAGGCCGAAATCGGCAAGGCCCGCCCGCGCAAGGAGGACCAGCACCTGATCACCGGTCGCACCACCTGGACCGACAACATGACGCTGCCCGGCATGGTGCACCTCGCGATCCTGCGCAGCCCGATGGCGCACGCCACCATCACCTCGATCGACGCGTCCGCGGCGCTGCAGCGGCCCGGCGTCATCGCGGCATACACCGGGCAGGACTTCGCCGAGACACAGGGCAACCTGCCGTGCGCCTGGCCGGTCTCCCCCGACATGGTCAACCCCGGCGCGCCCAGCCTGGCCGTCACCCAGGTCAACCATGTGGGCGAGGCCGTCGCCGTCGTGGCGGCCCGCACGAAGGCCGAGGCGCAGGACGCACTGGAGGCCATCGACGTCGAATACGAGCCGCTGCCGCCGGTGCTGCACATGGAGGACGCGATCGCCGACGGCGCCACCCTCGTGCACCCGAACACGACCTCGAACAAGTCGTATACGTGGACGTTCGAGGCCGGCGCGGCCGGCACCGGCGCGCCCATCCAGGACGCGCTCGACAACGCCGAGGTCACCGTCAAGCGCCGCTTCATCCAGCAGCGACTGATCCCCTCGTTCATGGAGCCGCGCTCGACCGTCGTGCAGCCGGTCGGCGAGGGCGTCGTCGTGCACTCGTCCACACAGGTGCCGCACATCCTGCGCACCATGCTCGCGCTCACGCTCGGCATCCCGGAGCAGAAGGTCCGCGTCGTGGCTCCAGACGTCGGCGGCGGCTTCGGGGGCAAGATCCCGACCACCCCGGAGGAGGTGATCACCACGCTGGTGGCCCGCAAGCTCGGCAAGCCGGCCAAGTTCACCGAGTCCCGCTCCGAATCGCTCATGACAGCGCACCACGGGCGCGACCAGATCCAGGACGTCACGATCACTGCCAGGCGCGACGGCACGGTCACCGGGCTGGACGTGCACCTGCTCGCCGACATGGGCGCGTACCTGCGGCTGGTCGGTCCGGGCGTCCCGATCCTCGGCGCGTTCATGTACAACGCGATCTACAAGTTCCCCGCGTACCGCTTCGTCTGCGACGGCATCTTCACCACCAAGACGCCGACCGACGCCTACCGCGGAGCGGGCCGGCCGGAAGCGACCTTCGCGATCGAGCGAATCATGGACGAGCTCGCCGCCGAGCTGGGCATGGACCCGATGGAGCTGCGCCGCAAGAACTGGATCAAGCACGAGGAGTTCCCGTTCACCACCGTCTGCGGGCTCACCTACGACAGCGGGAACTACGAGGCCGCGACCGACAAGGCGCTCGAGCTGATGGGCTGGGACGAGCTGCGGGCCGAGCAGAAGCGCCGCCGCGACAGCAAGGATCCGGTCCAGCTCGGGCTCGGAATCTCCACGTTCACCGAGATGTGCGGGCTCGCACCGTCGCGCGTGCTCGGCTCGCTGGACTACGGTGCCGGCGGCTGGGAGAACGCGTCGGTGCGGATGCTGGCGACCGGCAAGGTCGAGGTCGTCACCGGTTCCAGCGCGCACGGCCAGGGGCACGAGACGGCGTTCAGCCAGATCGTGGCCGACCGGCTCGGCGTGCCGTTCGAGGACGTCGAGATCATCCACGGCGACACCCAGTCCTCACCCAAGGGGCTGGACACCTACGGCTCGCGCTCGCTGTCCGTCGGCGGCATCGCGATCGTCAAGGCCGCGGACAAGGTGATCGAGAAGGCCCGCAAGATCGCCGCGCACCTGCTCGAGGCGAGCGAGGACGATCTGGACTTCGAGGCGGGCTCGTTCAACGTGAAGGGTTCACCGGGATCGGCGGTGTCGATCGGTGAGGTCGCGTTCGCGGCGTTCCTCGCGCACAACCTTCCGGACGGCGTCGAGCCCTCGCTCGACTCCGACGCGACGTACGACCCGACGAACTTCTCCTTCCCGCACGGCACCCACCTGTGCGCGGTCGACGTCGACACCGAGACCGGCCACGTCAAGATCCGCAAATACGTGTGCGTGGACGACGTCGGCAACCCGATCAACCCACTGATCATCGAGGGCCAGGTGCACGGCGGGCTGGCGCAGGGCATCGCGCAGGCGCTGTACGAGGAGGCGGTGTTCGACGACGCGGGCAACCTCACCACCGGCACCTTCGTCGACTACACGCCGCCGTCGGCCGTCGACCTGCCCTCGTTCACGACCGATCGCACTGTGTCGCCGTCGACGGACAACCCGCTCGGCGTCAAGGGAGTCGGCGAGGCGGGCACCATCGCGTCCACGCCCGCGGTCGTGAACGCGGTCGTCGACGCGCTGCGTCCGTTCGGCGTGACCGACGTGCAGATGCCGACCACGCCCGAGCGTGTCTGGCGGGCCATCCACAGTGGCGACGGCGATCGGGCAGCGGGCGGCACCAATGCCTACGGTGGCGCCAGTACCAGCACCTCGGACGGCGGTGCGGCATGATTCCCGCCGCGTTCGACTACGTGCGGCCCGGCTCGATCGACGAGGCGGTGTCCGCGATCAGTTCGGCCGGCGAGGACGGCAAGGTGCTGGCCGGCGGGCAGTCGCTGATCCCCGTGCTGCGGCTGCGGCTGGCCTACCCCTCGACGATCGTCGATGTCGGGCGGGTGCCGGAGCTGAGCGGGATCCGCGAGGACGGCGACGCGATCGTCATCGGCGCGATGACCACGCACGACGACGTCATGCACGACGCGCTCGTCCGGCAGCACGCCCCGTTGATCGCGCAGGCTACGGCGACGGTGGCCGACCCGCAGGTGCGGCACCGCGGGACCTTCGGCGGGGCCCTGGCGCACGCCGACCCGGCCGGCGACCTCGGCGCCGTCGCCCTCGCCCTGGACTGCGAGTTCGTCGCGGTCGGCCCGTCGGGCGAGCGGCGCATCGCGGCTGCGGACTTCTTCCAGGACTACCTGACCACGGCGCTGTCGGCGGACGAGTTGCTGACCGCGATCCGAGTGCCGAAGCTCGGAGAGGGCTGGAGCTCGCACTACGAGAAGTTCAACCGGGTGGCCCAGGCCTGGTCGATCGTCGCGGTCGCGGCCTTGGTGAAGCGATCCGACGGCGCCATCGCCGAGGCGCGGATCGGGCTGACCAACATGGGTTCGACGCCGCTGCGGGCCGCGGCGGTCGAGTCCGCGCTCGCCGGGGTGGACGCGTCGTCCGATCCGATCGGCGCGGCGGCCGAGCACGCGGCCGAGGGGACGAGTGCCCCGAGCGACCTGTCCGGCAAGGCCGACTACCGCGAGCACCTGGCTAGGGTGTTGACCAGGCGCGCGGTGCTCACCGCCGCCGGAATCTGAATAGGAAGACGATCACGTGCAGCTCGAGCACTCCTTCACCGTCCCGGTCGGCGTCGACGAGGCCTGGCGGGTGCTGCTCGACATCGAGCGGATCGCGCCGTGCATGCCCGGCGCCGCGATCGACTCGGTCGACGGGGACGACTTCACCGGGACGGTGAAGGTCAAGCTCGGGCCGATCGGCCTGACCTACAAGGGAAAGGCCAGCTTCGTCGAGAAGGACGAGGCCACCCACCGCGCCGTGATCGACGCGCGCGGGCGCGACTCCCGCGGCAACGGCACCGCGTCTGCAAAGGTCACCGCGACCCTCACTGACGACGGCGGATCGACCCAGGTGGGCGTGCTGACCGAGCTGGAGATCACCGGCAAGCCGGCGCAATTCGGCCGGGGCGTGATGGTCGACGTCGGCAACAAGCTGATCGGCCAGTTCGCGGACTGCCTGGCCGGCAAGCTCACCGAGGGCGACGCCGCGCCGACAACCGCTTCTGCTCCCCCGGCCACGGATCCTGCGCCCGACGCCGAACCAGCGGCCACCACCGCACCGTCGGCGGCGTCCGAGCCCACCGTGACCGTGACCGACTCAGGAAGGGCAGTAACGCCAAAGCAGCCGGTCACACCGCGGCCGGACGTCGAGCCGATCAACCTGATCGAGTCCGCGGGCCCGGCCATCGCCAAGCGGCTGGCGCCGGTCGCGCTGGCCCTGCTCGTCCTGCTGATCGCCGTCCGCCGCCGCCGCAAGCACTGACGCTCAGCCGCAGCCACCCGACGCGTTGTAGAAGCCGGGACCGTCCAGTCCGGGACCGGTGAGCTGCGGCTTGGACGCGCTACCGGTCGGGTACGCCGTGTCGAACCACTGGCTGAAGAACTGGTCGAGCCGGTGGCTGCAGGCGCGGCTCCGGTTCGGCATCCAGTGCGCGAATCCGGCTTCGAGTTGCACCTCGGTGATGCTGCGCCCGCCGTAGCTGCGCTGGATCCACTGCAGCGCCTGGGCGAAGTTGGTCTTGCCGAGGATCTGCCGCAGCGCGAGGTACGCCGTCCCCGGCCGGGTGTACGTGCTGCTGCCGGCGAACAGGCTGTAGGGCGTGGGGTCGGAGGGCGCGCCCGTCCAGAGGCTGCCGGTGTTCGCGTAGTTCCTGTCGAACCGGCTGACCAGGGACGCCTCGAAGGCGGCCTGCCCGGCGGCCGTGTACGGGCCGCCCGCCGCCGTTTCGGCGGTACGCGCGGCGAACAGGTACTCCCCCAGCGTGGCCATGCCCTCCTTGAAGAACGTCAGGTTGAACTGGCCCTCGGAGACGTTGTCGCCCCACCACTGGTGCATGTTCTCGTGGTTCAGCGTGTCCAGGTCGATCCGCCCGCCGGCGAACGTGATCATCGTCTGCATCTCCTCCTCGAAGCTGGCCGACGGGACGCCGACGAGGACTCCGGCAGAGGTGAACGGGTAGGTGCCGTTGAACAGGCTCTGGAAGTTGGTGATGTCCTCCTGCTGGTTCATGATCGCGAGGTTCTTCTGCTTCTGCGCGGCCGTGATGGAGGCGCCCTGCGCCTCGTAGTACCGAACGCCGTTGTCCGCGGTCCGCTCGGTCAGGTCGAACGAGCCGACGCTGCTCTCGACCAGGTAGTTCGCGATCGGGGCGGGCGAGTGCCAGCGCCACGTAGTTGATCCGTCGGGGAAGTTCCGGTCGGGCCGGTTCGAGGTGTGGGAGATCAGCACGCCGTTGGCGATCGCGGTCCGGCCCTTGGTGACCGTCTCGTAGAAGTCGTAGGTCGGCTTCGCGCTGGGATGGTTGTTCAGCGGCATCCAGTCCTCGGTGCCGGCCGGCTCGGTGGTGACGAACCCACCGTCGCCCGCCGGGTCGTTCGAGCGGAACCAGCCCTCGGTCGAGCCGTCGCCGTCGTTGTGCAGCCCGGGGCGGCCCGTGTAGTCGACGGTGACGGTGAACGTCGAGCCGGAGCGCAGGTTGCGCGGCGGCATGATCACCAGCTTGTTCGCCGGACACTGCTGGCCGTTGCGCGAGTTCTGCTGCGAGGCACGTTCGTCGGTCAGCTCCGGCGAGCACGCCGGCGGGAGCGGGTTGTTCGCCGGTCCGCCGACCGGGTTCAGCTGCGACATCTCGTGCGCGCGGGGATCGCGGTCGTTCTGCCCCTTCGGGTCACCGGCGTACGTCGGTTGGACGAACCGGAAGCTCGCCGGGCGCCCGTTCACGCTGACCGATCGCACCGTCAGGTCCGGCCCGTCGACCGGATCGACCGACGTGCGCTCGAAGTCGAGGCTGAAGTCGGTCAGGCACTGCGTCGCGCGATCGGTGAGCTCGACGCGGTTTCCGGGCAGGAACCGGTTCGCGACGGCGTCGTAGACCAGGTGGACGTCGCTGTGCACGCTGCGATAGCCGCCGTTGCCCAGATCCGGATAGACGTGAGAGCCATACGGAGCAAGGGTGTGCGCACCGGACGAGCAGCCGTGCGGGTGGCCGGGCTGCTGCCCGCGCTCGGCGACCGCGGGCGCGGCGCCGACCAGACCGAGGGTGAGGATCGAGGTCGTGACGAGGCACAGGGTCCGATTTGTCATGATGCCACCGTTGCAGAATCCGCTGCCGCCGGGAAGGGTCAGCGGGCCGAGACCTGGTCGGCGAACCAGGTGACGATCTCCTCGCCCGCGAGCGCGCCACGCTGCCGGGTCCGGACGACCGTGGGCGCCGACCAGCCGCGGTCGAACAACTCGCCGTGCGCCGGGTGGATGCCCCGGTCGGCGGCCAGCAGCAGGTCGACGTCCAGCAGCGAGTCACCGGCCGCCAGCACGGTTCGGGCCTCGGCCCGGCGCGCGACCTCGGCGACCGCGGCGCTCTTGGTGAGCGCCGCCGGAACCCAGTAGAGCTTGCGCCCCTGAAACGAGGTGCGCCAGCCGCGCTCGGACGCCCAGCCGGCGACGTCGTCGACGAAACCCGCGGGCAGCCGGCCTGGGTGGACCACCGCATAGCAGAACAGGCCGTCGGCGTTGCGGATCTTGACCGTCCAGTCGGGGTGGCAGACGTGCGTGACGAAGTCCCACACCGACGAGAACGGGAACTGCCCGGCCAGTTCCCGGCGTATCGCCGCCGACCAGGCCCGGTCGGGCAGGCCGTCGACGTACAGCACGCCGCCGTTCGCGGCCACCACGTACCTGGGCGGCGGCATCGGCAGCGTGACGCGCCGGTACTGGCTGTCGATGCGGGTGGTCACCGGGACGACGGTCGCGATCCGGCTCAGTTCGTCGAGGTCGTGTGCGCAGGCCTCGGTCATGAACGCGGCTTGCCTGCCCGCGTGAACCTCCACGCACGTCATCGGTGGCGATACGTCACCGAGCGACATCGCCCGGCGCGAGTAGATGAGCGTGCGGTCCAGGTCGGTCGCGACGAGCGCGGTCATCGCGCGGCCGCACGGCCGTCCGCGCCGGTCGCACCCCGGGTGAACCGCGGGTGGATCAGCCCGACGCACGTGTACGCCAGATCGTCGACGTACTCGACCGGGACGCCACGCTGCTCGGCGAGCAGCCGGATGTGCCCGAGATCGTCGGCGCGGTCGGGGCGGGCCAGGATCTTCCACGGCACCCGGCGCAGCAGCACCCGGGTCGTCTCGCCGACACCCGGCTTGACCAGGTTGACGTCGTCGATCCCGTAGCGCGCGCTGATCTGCTCCACCGAGCGCCACCCGGCCCAGGTCGGCTCGCGGTCGCTGTCGCGCACCGCTTGCCAATCCCGCTCCACCGCGTCGGCGACGGCACCGAAGCGCGCGCTCACCGCGTCGAGGAACGCGCCGGACACGTCGTCGGCTGCGAGGTCCGCGTAGAACTTGGCACCGTGGAACTGGTCGGGCCCGATCAGCCGGTCATTGAGGACCGTGCGCGACACCAGCCCCGACACCGTCGAGTTCAGGCAGGCGGACGGGATGAGGAAGTCCTCGCGCGTCCCGTACGTCCGCACGCAGGAGCCGGTGTCGGCGAGCACGGCGAGGTCCGGGACGAACGCGGTGCCGAGCTCGGCTTCCTCCACGGCGGCGGTCAACTCGCGGGCGATGGCACCCTTGCCGGTCCACCCGTCGACGAACACGATCGACGACGGGTCGTGGTGCTCGGCCAGGTAGCGCAGCGCGACGGCGTCGAGGCCGCGCCCGCGCACGATGCTCGCCGCGTAGTGGGGCAGCACGTCACCATGCGCGAACCGCGCCCACCGCCGCATCAGCACGCCGACCGGCGTGCCCGCCCGCGCGAGGGACACCAGCACCGGCACCGGCCCGCGCTCGGCCAGCACGAGTTCGGTCGCGACGCCGACGGCGTGCGCCAGCCGCTCCGCGCTCTCGTCCAGCGCCCGGTGGAACAGCGAGCGGTACTGCGCCGACGGCTGGTACTCCACCGGCAACGACTCGGCGTAGTGAGCGCCGCCGGACTGGATAGCCTCCTCGCGCTCCTCGGTCGGCGCCTCGAGCTCGGCGTGGGACAGGTCGGTCAGCAGCCACGCGACCTCGTCCGCGGCGTAGCTGCCGAACGCCGGACCGTACAGCGGCGCGGGCAGGGTCACGGCCGGCCCGGCCGGTAGCTCGGCACGACGACGACGAACAGCCGCTCGCACACCCCGCGCAGCTGCGCGATGAGGCCGTCGTCGGTGTGCAGTTCGGGCCGGTCCGCGACATCGTCGATCACCAGGACGATGTCGGTGAACGGCTCCGCACCGGACCCGGGCGCCACGTTGTACACATAGCGGGGCCCGGGGCCGTCGATCGGGTCGTCGTGTGCCGGGAACCTCAGCGCGGTGCGGATCGCGTAACCGGGCTCGTCGATGGCGAAGACGGGTGAGCGGGTGGTCGAGGAGAACCGGACGATCTGCCCGTTCGGCGACCAGTCGGCGAGGGTGACCCCGATCAGCATCGGCGCGTGCATCAGCTCCTCGAAGCCGAGCACGAGCACGCGATCACCCAGCGGGTATTCGGCCAGCCGGGCCGCGACGCCGCGCGCCGCCAGGGCCGACTGGAACCGCTCGTCGTGTGCGAAGCCGTGCCGACCGCCGTCGCGGACCCCGGCCGGCCAGGCTTCGCGCAGGAGGCTGACCGATGCACGTGGTGGCGCGGGTCGCGAGATCTCGAGCGGATGCGCAGTGATCACCCGCTCGGCGCGGGCGATCACGTCCTCGGGCAGCACGATCGTGCCCAGGCAGGCGGTGGCGCAGACGATCTCGATCGAAAGCTCTGCTGCGACGGCTGATATCAGCTCTTCACTGCTGCGCACGTCGAGCAGGCTGGCAACGATGTAACGCCTGCGCGGGTACGCAGCGTGCAGCGCGCGGATAGTGTTTGCGGCTGTCCGTCCCGTTGACAGCTCGTCATCGACCAGCACCAGGGTGCGACCGCCGGACAGGAGTCCGGGGTCCTCGGGCAACAGCCGATGTCCGGTCGCGTGGCTGTGCTCCTCCTCGAAGCCCACGACGAGTGGCAGTCCTGGCATCGCACGCCGCGTGGAGTGAAGGTACGGCGCGTCGAGCTCATCGGCGACGCCGTGACCGAGGCCGGTGGCGGTCTCGGCGTAGCCGAGCACAAGGGGCAGCTCGCCGTTCAGGATCTGCGACAGTCCCCGACCCAGCTGCAGCCCGACCCCGTAGACGGCTCGGGGATCGGCCGGAATGTGCTTGCCCAGGAAATGCGACACGAGCAGGTGAGCGCGTCTCGGGTTTCGCCGCAGCGCCAGCCCGACGTAGTCCCGGATGGTCCGCTCGCCCTCGGCGCGGCCGCTGTCGTCGATCAGCCCGATGCCCACGTTGTCGGCCACCCACTGGCCGTCCCAGATCTCAGTCACGTTGCAGGCTGGCGCCGAGCAGGTCGACGAAGGAGACGTCCTCGCGGGCCACGCCGAACGCCCGCGCCCGCAGCATCGTGCGGCGGGCCCACGCCGCGTGCGGCTTGCTCTCGTTCATCTTGTTCCGGTAGGCCGACGACGCGACGCCGCCGCTCTGCGCGGTTCCCAGCACGTCCACGGCGTCGTGGTACTCCTCGTGGGTGACGACCGACAGCGAGTGCACGGCGGCGACGTGGCTGGGATGGATGACGGTCTTGCCGGTGAGCCCGTTCGCCCGGTCGAGCGCGACCTCACGGATGAGACCGTCCAGGTCGGCTGCGATCAGCTGCGCGCGCAGGCGGCGCTCGTCGTGCTCGACGAACGGCGACTCGCGCAGCTGCGGCTTGAACATCCGCTCGGTGCCGGTGAAGTACTCCCACACCGGGCCGGTGACGACGTAACCGCCGTCGGCGCGGCCGAAGACGTTGACGACGTCGGCGATGAGGTCCGCGACGATCCGGACGTCGTACACGGTCAGATCCCGCGAGCGCCGCAACCCGTACGCGGCCGAGAGGTCAGTGGCGCCGAGGCGCACGGCCAGGATGCGCTCACGGTGCTTGTCCAGCAGGCGGCGAACGGCGAGCAGGCTCTCCAGCCTCGACTCCGCATGGATGATCTCGGCCGATTCGAGCACGGGCATGGCGAGGAGCCGACGGCCGATGCTCGCTCCGGCCTCGGCAACCGCATCCAGGAAGCACGGGCCGGAGTCGTCGCTGAACTTGGGCAGGACGAAGCCGGTGAGCGTCGCGACTGCGTCACCGAGCTGATCGACGATCATCGTGATCTGCTCGGGCGAGCGGACCCGGACGAAGACCAGCGGGCAGTGCCCACCGCTCGCGGCGAATTCCCGCAGTTGGCTGACGAGGTTCCGCTCGGCGTCCGCGACGTCGGTGTCGGCGACGGCGTCCTCCAGGCAGGCGACCACGCTCACCACGCCCTGCGCCGCCCGCTTGGCGATGTCCCTGGCCAGGGCCGGCCGGGTCGCCGGGCTGTACAGCGTCGCGCCGAGCGCGGCCGACAGCAGCTCGATGTCGTCGGTGTCGCTGAAACGCTGTGGCTCGCGCAGGAACAGCCGCTGCCGGTCGGCGTCGTCGAGAAAGTCGAAGTGTCGCATCGAGGTCCATGCTTTCACGCCGAGGTGCGGCGATCGGTTCTGGCGGGATTCGGACGGGCAGGACCGCGACCTCACGAACGCTGTGGCCCGGTCCTTTGTGCCACGGTTAACTTCGCGCCCTCGCCTGCGGTTCCCGACGTCGGCGCCGCGGATGCTGGCGCACCTGTTCGAGCGGGATCGAAGTAGCTCGGTGGTCGCATCTCGCCCAGATCGCTACTCTGACGGCCTCCCGCCGCCCGTCTCTGTCGCCTCGGCCGAGTCGGGAGCTGATCAGAACGGTGGATCATCGTCCATCGGCTCGCACCGAGCGGCGTCAGGTGGATCGACTTCGCTCTCGGGACGTTCGGCTTTGTCGTTCTGCACGCGCCTGTCGTAAGCCGAGTCGATGGGGAGGTGGCGGCGGGGACGGTGTAGACGTGTCCGGTCGGGGACGTCCATTCGACGCCGCCGTCGGGCAGTCTTTTCAACTGCCAGCCGGCCTCGTGCTTGCAGTGGTGGTGCCGTGCGCACAGCGGAGTGAGGTTGATGATAAGTGCTTAGATAACCTGCTTCGCGGGTTCGGACCAGAGGATGTCGAGGGGAACCGCGGCTAGCCGGTCACCGAGTGGTTGCGCGTTAGGTCCGGTGTGCAGCAGGAGCCCTGCGGCGAATCGGTGGCCGAGGCGGTCGCGGAGCGCGGTGAGCCAGCGGATGTCCGCTGGGCGGATCGTGGCGGCTGATTTGACTTCGAGCGCGGCTACCCGGCCGTCCGAGGTCTCGACGACGATGTCGATCTCGGCGCCGGATTGTTCGCGGTAGTGATGCACGCGGGCTGGCTGCTCGGCCCAGCCCAGTTGACGACGGATCTCGCCGATGGCAAATGTCTCGATGAGCTGGCCGGCCACGGTGGGGTTGGCATGACGTCCGGCGCCAGTGGCCGAAACGTTGGTGAGGCGTGCGGCCAGGCCGCTGTCGAGAAGGATCAGTTTCGGGCGCGCGATGACCCGCTTGGACAGGTTCGTTGACCAGGCCGGGATGCGCTGGATCAAGTACAACGTCTCGAGCAGGTCCAGATACGGCGGCAGGGTACGGGGCGGGATGCCGCTGTCGTTCGCGATCGACGCCACGTTCAGTTCGGTGGCGGTGCGCGTGGCGAGCAGGCGCACCAGCCGAGGCAGATCGCCAAGTCGCTGCAGCCCGGACACGTCAGCGGCGTCGCGACCGATGATGCGCTGCACGTACCCGTCCAGCCAGGCGGCCCTGCGGCGTTCAGACGGACGGGCCAGCACCTCGGGGTAGCCCCCGGCACAAGCACGCAGCAGGTAGTCATGGCGCGTCAAGTCGCTTCGGTGTTCGCCGAAGAGGCTGCCGTCGAGCAGGCGATCGAGGAAGCCCTCGCGAACGCCGACGAGTTCCCCCTGACTGAAGCCGAACAACTCCAGGCTCTCGGCGCGGCCCGCCAGGCTGTCCTGGGTGGCCGGGAGCCTGAGCAGATCCGCCGAGCCGGTCAACAGGAACCGGCCCGGACGGGGGTCGGCATCGACAGCAGCCTTGAGTGCGAGCACGAGTTCGGGCACGCGCTGAGCCTCGTCGATGCCCAACAGCCCAGTCGGGTACTGCCCGACGAAACCGACCGGGTCAGCGGTGGCGGCGGTTCGGGTCAGCTCATCGTCCAGGGTGATCATGCGACCGTTGTGGCGGTCCACGACCTCGCGCAACAGTGTCGACTTCCCGACCTGGCGCGCACCCTGCACTACGACGATGCGCGTATCTACCAGCGCCTCCTCGACCTGCGCGGTCAGGTTCCTGGGCACGAGCGACCGGGCGGCGGACATGACTAGACCATAGCCGGCGCCTCGCCGATTACCTAAATGCAGCTCGCCGATCGCCACCTAGCATCTCGCCGATTACCCGATGACCGTTCGCCGATTTAAACCGAACAACCCACGGGACCCCGCCGTAAGCAGCCTCGCTCGCTCTACCTAACCACCCGAACCAGCTGCCCGGCTGCGCCGCTGCGCAATAGCCATCGCCACCTTGCCGCCGTTCGTGCCGCCGCCGTCAGACCAGGGAATCGCGTGATCCAGTTCGCAGCGGACGGCGGGGCGGTTGCAGGTCGGGAACCTGCAGGTCCGGTCCCGCGCGGTGACGAACTCGCGCAGGTCAGTGGGGGGCCGGTAGCTGGTGCGGCCGTAGTCGAGCAGGTGGCCGAGTTCGTCGGTGACCAGGCGGCGCCAGGTGCCGTGCTGGTCGGCGGCGATGCGGCGGGCCAGTTCGGCCCGGATCGGGCCGTGCCCATCTAGCTCGCCGGGCTCCTCGTCCAGACTCAGCAGTGTGGACAGCGGCACGGAGACCTGGATGTTCGGCCGCGCGCCCTGCCAGCGCGGCGCCGAGGATCGTTCACCATTGTCGTCCGCGGCGACACAGCCGGGACAGCCCGCGAAGCCATTGAGCGCGTCGACCGCCAACTGGATGAGGGCGTCGGCGCGGCGCTGGTCCCGGGTTCGCGGATCATCCGGGCCGGCGCGGTCGGCGGCCACATCGACGGCGGTCCGCAGCAGTTGACCGCCGTCGGCCGGCTGCTTGTCCAACACCGGCGCGACCCGCGCCGGTATGCGAGTCGTCGGCGATGGCGGCGATGACCCGTAGCTGCCGGGCCTGGATCCGGGCGATCTCCCGCTCGGCCCCGATCAGCGCATCGACACGTGCGTCGATCGGCAACGTCAACGGGTCAAGGTCGAAGGTGTGCTCCATGGCCTGGACGCTACGATCAGCGTCTGACAGTTCTCGTGTCGAATCTCCTTATCCACAAAGGCGATCCGAGCAATTCTCAAACTCGCCGAGTCGAGCTGGAACGGCACCCGACAGCGCGGACCGAGCAGACGATCAACTCCTCGTCGCCGCGTCTTTCGACGCAACGAAACCACGACGCAAGGCGACCCGGCGGCAGGAGCCGTCGAAGATCAAACCCCACGTCGCCGCGTCTTTCGACGCAGACCAATCACAACGCACACTGCCCGAGTCGATCCGTCTGACAGGATCGAAGGCATGACCCAGATGAGCAAAGGCAGCAACCTCCAGCTCACCGAACCGGTCGTGCGGGCCACCCTGCACTGGTCCGGCGGACCGGGCGTTCCGGACGTCGACGCGTCCGCTCTGCTCCTGCAGGCCAATGGCAAGGTCTCCGGCGACGACGACTTCGTCTTCTTCAACCAGCCACAACATGCGAGCGGTTCGGTGCGGCACAGCGGGAAGAGCGCGGGCCCGCAGAGTAGCGACGTGCTGGATGTGGATCTTGCCAGCGTACCGTGGTCCATCGAGCGGATCGTGCTCGCGGCCTCTACCGATGCGGGAACGTTCGGGCAGGTGCCCGGGCTGGAACTTGTCATCGCCGGTGGGTCCGGCGCGCAGCTCGCCCGCTTCCCGATGACCGCATCGAGCGAGACCGCGTTCGTCACCGGCGAGCTGTATCGCCGCGGCGGCGACTGGAAGTTCCGGGCCGTCGGCCAGGGCTACGACGCCGGTCTGGCCGGACTGGCGACCGAGTTCGGCATCAGCGTCGACGACGCCTCGGCTCCGCCACCGCCGGTCCCGCCACCGCCGGTCCCGCCACCGCCGGTCCCGCCACCGCCGGTCCCGCCGCCGCCGGTCCCGCCGCCGCC
>JBOGDQ010000173.1:0-20397 GCA_050742975.1 Jatrophihabitantaceae bacterium | reverse complement strand
GCTCGAGATCATGATGCGGATGTTCTCCGCGGAGGCCGGGGTTGCGCTGCAGAACATGCGCTCGGGACACATGAGCGATCAGGACTGGACCAGGCTGGCCCGTCGTTCGAGCGAGCTGGCCGAGGCGCCACTGTTCATCGACGACTCGCCGAACCTGACGATGATGGAGATCCGCGCCAAGGCCCGGCGGCTGCGGCAGCGGCACGATCTGGAGCTGATCGTCATCGACTACCTGCAGCTGATGACGTCCGGCAAGCGGGTGGAGTCGCGGCAGCAGGAGGTCAGCGAGTTCTCCCGCGCCACCAAGCTGCTGGCCAAGGAACTCGACCTGCCGGTGGTCGTGCTGTCGCAGCTGAACCGCGGTCCCGAGCAGCGCACCGACAAGAAGCCGATGCTGTCCGATCTCCGCGAATCGGGCAGTATCGAACAGGATAGCGATATGGTGATCCTGGTGCACCGGCCGGACCTGTACGAGCCGGAGACCGAGCGGGCCGGCGAGGCCGACCTGATCCTGGCCAAGCACCGCAACGGCCCGACCGCGACCGTCGCCGTGGCGTTCCAGGGCCGGTACAGCCGCTTCGCTGACATGCCCAACTGAGGACGGCACCTTTGGAGGGCCCGATAGTTCTGGTGGCGCCAGAGCGGTGATGACGCTCGTGCCGAGCACCGATTTCTGCTGAGCGACGTGGCAACCAGAGAGCCCGTCAGCTACCGACCAGCCGCTCCAGTACCGGTGTCAGTTCGTCGAGCTCGCCGAGCAGGATGGACGAGATGCCGAGTTCCTCCCGCAGCTGCAGGAACTTCTCCACGAGTCGGTCGATGGATCCGATGAACAGGTGTGGCGAGTCGATCACCTCGTCCTCGGTGAGTTCGACGCCGCTTCGCGAGCGCAGCCCGTCGATCACCCGACGTGCCTCGGCCCGCAGGTTGTCGGTGACGGTCACCGGCCACCCCGACGGATAGATGTTGAACTCCAGGGACTCGAATCGATCACCTGCCGCGGCCCGTACCCAGGCGATCTTCTCGCGAGTGGCCGCCAACGTCAGCGGCGCGGCGTCGAGGGTGGCGTTCGGCAGGATGCGCGCTGCCAGGCCCACGATGTCCGCTTCCCGGCCGGCCAGGCTCAGCGTGCGCCGGCCGCCGCCGCCGATGAAGAACGGCGGATGCGGGCGCTGGATCGGAACGGGCCCGGCGGTGTAGTCGGTGATCGTGTAGTGCTCGCCGGCGAAGCTGAACGGGGAGCCGGCGAACAGCCCCTTGAGCACGGCGATCGACTCGGCCAGGCGCGCCTGTCGCAGCGGCGCCGGATCGAACCTCAGCCCGATGGCGTCGTACTCGGGCTTGTTCCAGCCCGCGCCGATCGCAACGTCCAACCGCCCGCCGGACAGTACGTCGATGCTCGCCAGATCCTGGGCGAGCACGGCCGGATGACGCAGGTCGTTGTTCATTACGAATGCGGACATGCGCAGGGTCGACGTCGCCGCCGCGACCGTTGCCACGGTCACCACCGGCGACAACTGCCCGAGTAGGTGATCCGGAAGCACGACGCAGTGATAGCCCAACTGCTCGGCACGCCGGGCGCGGGCAGCCAACTCCGCACCGTCGACGAGCGCAGAGACATCGGCCAGGAAATGGAAAGGTCGCATACCGTCATCCTGGTGTGTCGAGTCCACTGGTCGGCGTCGGGCTCGAGGAGCACTGTTCACCACGCTCGGGCTGCGCACGCCGGCCGCAACGGATCGGTGCTGCCGTCGCATCTACCTGGCAGGAGGGTCATGGACCTGGACCAGGCGATGACCGATCTGCTGGAGAACTCCGGCGATCGGTTGCTGCGCCTTGCCTACCAGCTGTCTCATGACCGGTCGTCGGCGGAGGATCTCGTGCAGGAAGCACTGACGCAGGTGTATCGCAGTTGGCGGCGGCGCGCGCCCGAGATCGCGCACGCCGAGGCGTATGTACGGCGCGCGATCGTGAACGAGTATCTGCGCCGGCGGCGGTTGCGTTCGGCCTCCGAGGTGATCACCGACGAGCTGCCCGAGCCGCCCATCCCCGGCAACTTCGATGACGAGCTGGCCGAGCGCGAGCGTGTCTGGCACGCGCTCGCCATGTTGCCACCGCGCCAGCGGACCGTGCTCGTGCTGCGCTACTACGAGGCGCTGCCAGATCACGAGATCGCGGCACTGATCGGCGCGAAGGAGACGACGGTTCGCAGCCTCGCCGCGCGTGCTCTGGCGGCCCTGCGTTCGGGTGAGCTTGCGTTCGTGCCGGTGCAGGACGGGCGATCCTGATGACCGAGAACGAGGAGCTGATCCGCCGGGCGATGCGTGCCCACGCGCATGAGGCGCCCAGCGTCGCTGATCTCCGCGGCCACGACATTCTCCCAGCCCCGTGGCAGCTGCACGCACCGCGACGGGCTGTCCGCTGGCTCGCCGTCGCGGTTGCAGCGGTGTGCGTGCTCGCTCTCGTCGGTGTCCTGGTCACGATGAACCGCGGGGCTGGCGGGCATCAAGTCGCCGGAGCCAGGCCGTCCGCCGACAGCACGCGATCGACATCCTCCCCGCCGTTGACGTGCCCGAAGTCCTACAAGATCAGCTGGTCGGGTTGGGTTCCGCAACAGCCGAAGGGTGTCGACGGCAAGGACCGCCTGGTGCCTACCGAGAAACCCCGTCGCACAGTTGTCTGCGCCTACCCGGACGGCGTGACATTGACCAAGTCGGTTGCCCTGTACGGAGACCTGTCGATCGTCCCGTCGACGCTCGGCTGGATCCCACGGACGTTGACGCACAGTTGGCCGTGCACGTCGGACCTCCGCGCCACGGACACCGCCAACTTCCTGTTCGGCATCAGCTACCCCGACGGCACGCTCTGGGTCTCGGCCCCCGGCAACCACTGCAGTGGCGCATCGAACGGCAAGTTCGCGGTAATGACGAACCTCAGCACCTACGCACGCGACGCGATCAGCACCGGCAGCTGGACCGTCCCAGGCCCGGACACCGTCAACGGCTGTCCCGGCGCAATCGACAAACCCGGATCCGGCCGGCTGGGTCAGGAGCGCGCGCTCGTGCCACCCGGCGCGACCTCTGTCCAGGCGTGCGAGCTTCGCGGCACCTCAGCGGCGAAGTCCGTTGTCGGCACGGTGAGGAGCGGCACCCAGGCTCAGGTCCTGGCCGCCGCTCTGAACGCGCTACCCGCCAAGGCATCGAACTTCCACTACAAATGCGCAGGCTCAGGGAATGATGCGCCCACCTACGTCGTGACGTACACGTACCCGGTCGGGCCGCCGGTACACGTAACGGTGCGTCCGGGCTGCTCCCCAGCGATCGACAACGGCAGCCTGCAAGCCGGCACCGTAGGCTCCGTCCTGCCACTGATCACGGCGCTACTCCGGGGACGGTAGTTCGCGCCCGCACGATCAGAACCTGAGCATTGCGTAGCGCCGCTGCGGTGATGGCGACCCCGAACGCGCCAAGCGCGAGAACGTCAGCGGCGAAGACCAGCCACCACGACAGTCGGATCTGACGTCATACCTCGAGTCAAAGCCGTGGACGTATCCGGATGATCGCGGTAAATGAGCCACGGTGCCGCTACACGGCATGAGAGTGCGAGTCTGACAGAACTGACCAGCCACGGCGTGACTGGGTGAAGACGCAACGAGCCGCCGACAGCCAGGTTCGGCATGATGCCCAGACTCTGATCGCGGTCCTCGTTCGACTTGGGCCGGGTCACGCAGAGTGTATGTCGGGTGACTCGGTGAAGAAGCGTGGCGACGCATTCTGCTGTCTGGCGGTTGTGCGCCGGCGTCGAAGTAGCGACATTTGTAGCTATGTCAGTTGAACCGCAGATGGCGCTCAAAGACGTGAAGAACCGCCTCTCCGAGGTCGTAGACCAGGTCGAGCGCGAGCATGACCGCGTCGTCATCACCAAACACGGACGGCCGGCCGCAGTGGTGCTGAGTCTGGCGGATTTGGACTCACTGGAAGAGACTCTAGACATCATGGGGCGACCGAAACTGATCGCTCAGATCCGCGACAGCCTCGCCAGCATGGATCGCGAGCCCGCTCAGGTCCTGAGCAAGGACGAGACCCTGGCGCTGCGCGGCTGACGCGCGTGCCGTTGGAGATCGGGTGGACCGCGCCGTCTCGGCGGGCGTTGACCAAGTCGCCGGAGAAGATCGCCAGCGCCGTGATCGAGTTCTGTTACGGGCCGCTGGCGGACAACCCGCATCGCCTGGGCAAGGCGCTGCGCCTGGAGCTTGAGGACCTGCACACCGAGCGACGCGGCGACTTCCGCGTCATCTACCAGATCAACAATGACCTGAACCAGGTCGTCATCATCGCGATTGAGCACAGAGCCGACGTCTACCGACCGGGCCAGGTGGGGCTAGGTGAGTTGGGCGCTTACCTCTTACGGGACAAGCTCGGCGGCGTCTGGGGACGGGCCTGAGCGACGGACGCGCTCGCTACCCGGCCGCCGCCGTCGGAATAGCGACACAGTCAGTCCGATGGGTTCCCGACCTGCGCTCCGTCGGGAGGTCACCGGCGTGCTAGGACGTCGTGCAGGGTGGCAGGGTGGTGGAGCTCGAGCCGGTGTCCGGCGGCGGGCTGGACGTGTTGGTTGTCGGAGAAGCCGGCGGTGTCGTCGGTGTCGTCGTCGTCGGCTGGACGGTCGTGCAGGTCGGCTCGGGGCGCTGGTACTTGTAGATGGTCAGGTGGATCGTCGTGCTCACCGGGTAGGCGATGCCCGGAGTCGGGCTCTCGTCGGCCACCAAACCGTTTTGCGCGGGATTGGGCGTGATCTTGGTTTGGGTGGGGGTATCGGTGAACTGCGCGTTGTTCAGGATCGTCTTCGCCTCCGCCACCTTCTTACCCTGGACGTTGGGAAGCTTTACTTTGCCCGACCACACCGACAGGGTCACCTTGCTGTTCTGGGCTATCGGTGCCCCGTACGGCGAGGGGTTCTGGTCCGTGACGCATCCGGCCTGCTGGCAGTTGCCCGGCACGTCGACGTCCTTGGGCACCGGGATGAGGTGAGCTTGGTTGATCTTCGCCGCGGCGTCGTTGTACGACAGCCCGATGACTGACGGAACGGTCGTCTTGGCGATCGTGTACAGCGAGTAGGTGACCTTGACGTTCGTCTTCGTGGGGTCACCCACGATCGGTGACACGGTGCAGACGGTGTTCTCCTTCACCACGCTCGCGCACTGGGACACGTCGGCGATCGACGGCCCCAGCGAGGTGTTGGTGAAACCGTCCTGCCTCAGCTTGGCGGCCGCGTCGTTCGCCGACAGGCCGATGATCGCCGGGATGCTGACCGTCTTGGGGGCGTTGTCGTCCTGCTTGCGGGTGAAGTACACCAGCGCCCCGACGCCCGCGACGACGAGCAGCATCGCGAGCACGACGGCCAGCCAGAGCAGCCCGGTGCGTCGGTGGTCCTGCACCATCGGCTCGTCGGTGTCGCGGCGGTGGATCGCGACGGGCGGCGGGGGCGTGCGGGCGATGAACTGGGTCCGCTCGGCGTCGGTCATCACCGACTCGGCGTTGACCGGCTGGTTGGCCAGCGCGCGCTGCAGGTCGCCCCGCATCTCCCCGGCGCTCTGGTAGCGGTTGAGCTGGTTCTTCGCCAGCGCCTTCATGATGATCGAGTCGAGCGCGCGCGGCACTTCGGCGTTGCGGGCCGAGGGGGTCTGGGCGTTCTCCCTAACGTGCTGGTACGCGACCGCCACCGGCGAGTCGCCCTGGAACGGCGGCGTGCCGGTGACGAGCTCGTACAGCAGGCAGCCTGTCGAGTAAACGTCCGAGCGCGCGTCGACGGTCTCGCCGCGCGCCTGCTCGGGGGACAGGTACTGAGCGGTGCCGATGACGTTGGCGGTCTGGGTGACCGTCGCGGCGTTGTCGGCAATGGCGCGGGCGATGCCGAAGTCCATGACCTTGACGGCGCCGGTCAGCGTGATCATCACGTTCGCCGGCTTGATGTCGCGGTGGATGATGCCGTTCTTGTGGCTGAAGTCCAGCGCGCCGCAGATGTCGGCGGTGATCTCCATGGCGCGCCGGGCGGGCAGCCGGCCCTCGGCCTTGAGGATGTCGCGCAGGGTCCGTCCCTCGACGAACTCCATGACGATGTACGGCTGGCTGACGCCGTCCGGTCCGGTGTCCTCGCCGGTGTCGTAGACCGAGACGATCGACGGGTGGTTCAGGCCGGCCGCCGACTGCGCCTCGCGGCGGAACCGATGCAGGAACGACGGGTCGCGCGCGAGGTCGGCGCGCAGCACCTTGATCGCGACGTCACGACCGAGACGGATGTCGCGACCGCGGTGTACCTCGGCCATGCCGCCGTAGCCGATGAGCTCGCCGAGCTCGTACCGGCCGCCGACCAGTCGGGGCTGCGTCATATTTCTTCCTCACTCGTTCGTGCCATCAGTGCCCGCCGCCGGATTTCAGGTAGGCCTCCATCACGGCCTTCGCGACGGGAGCGGCGGCCAGACCCCCCGTCGTCTCGTTGCCGTTGACCCCGCCGTTCTCGATGATTACCGCGACGGCGATCTTCGGCGTCCCGTTCTCCAGCGCGAAGCCGGTGAACCACGCGTGCGGCGGCGTTTCCTTGCCGTGCACGAAGATGCCGGTGTCGGCCGTGCCGGTCTTGCCACCGACGACCACGCCGGGGATGTCGGTGATGTTGGCCGAGCCGCCGGTGCCCTCGGGCGAGGTGATGACGCCCTCCATCATCGACTGCAGCTCAGGGTCCAGCGCGGGGTCGATGACCTGGTGCAGCTGGGTCGGGCTGGTCTCGTGCAGCGTCGACAGGTTCGGCCGCAGCTCCTTGGCGACGAGGTAGGGCTGCATCAGCGTCCCGTTGTTGGCCACGGCCGAGGAGATCATCGCGGCCTGCAACGGGGTGATGCGCACGTCCTGCTGCCCGAACGAGGTGTGCGACAGGCTACCCCGGTCGGACAGGTCGTTCTGGCTGCCGACGGTCGAGGTGCAGACCGGCAGCGGGATGTTCATCTGCGGCGGGTGGCACAGGTCCGGAGCAGCGCCCGAGTACGGGGCACCCAGGCCGAACAGCTGGGCCTGTGCGGCGAGCTTCTGCCCGCCGAGCTTGTCGACCGTCAGCGCGGCGAAGGCGGTGTTGCACGACTTGGCGAGCGCGAACTCCAGGGTCGCCGTCTTGCCGTTGTCGCAGGTCTCGCCGTCGAAGTTCTGCACGCACGACGAGGACGGGTTGTTGGTCGGGCAGGCGCTCGTCTTCTTCGCGTCGAACGGCCAGTAGCCGTTCGCCGCCGGCACCCGGGTAGTCGGCTTCACCCCGGCCGTGAGGGCTGCCGCCGACACGATCACCTTGAACACCGAACCCGGCGCGTACACCTGGTTGAACGCGCGGTTGAGCATCGGCTGTGACGGGTCGTCGTTGAGCGTCTTCCAGGTCTTGTCGATCGTCGTCGAGTTGTGTGAGGCCAGCGCGCTCGGGTCGTAGGACGGGGTGGAAACGGCGGCCAGCACCGCACCGGTGTTGGGGTCGAGCGCGACGACCGCGCCGCGGCGCATCTTGCCGTCGCCGCCCTTCATCGCGCTGTACGCGGCCGCCTGCGCGGCCTTGTTCAGGGTGAGCTGGACGCTGCCGCCCTCCGGGTTGCGGCCGGTCAGCAGACTGCCGAGCTGGGTGCCGAACAGCCGCTCGTCATTGCCGGACAGCACCTGGTCCTCGGCCTGCTCGATGCCGCTGCGCCCGTAGACGAACGAGTAGTAACCGGTGACCGGCGCGTAGATCGGGCCGTACGGGTAGGAGCGCAGGTACTTCAGCTCGTCCTTGGTCTTCTTGGAGACAGCGATCGGCGTTCCCTGCACCACGATCTGCCCGCGCGGGCTGGCGTACTCGTTGAGCAGCACGCGCTGGTTGCCCGCGTGGTCGCGGTAGTCGCTGCTCTTCACCACCTGGACGAAGTTCAGGTTCACGAAGATCGCGGCGAACAGCACGCCGAGTGCGATCGCCACCTTCCGGATCGGGCGGTTCACGCCGGCACCGCTTCGGGCTTGGCTGCCTTCGGCGGCGTCGTGGCCGGCCGGCGGGCCGCGTCGGACACCCGGAGCAGGAGCGCGAGCAGCGCGTAGCTGCCGATCAACGACGAGCCGCCGTAGGACAGGAACGGCGTGGTCAGGCCGGTCTCGGGGAGCAGCCGGGTGACGCCGGCGACGACCACGAACAGCTGCAGCGCGAACAGGAAGGACAGGCCCATCGCCAGCAGTTTGCCGAACGCATCGCGCACCGCGAGGGCCGCGGCCAGCCCGCGCACCACGAACAGCACGTAGAGCATGAGGATCGCGATCAGGCCGAACAGGCCGACCTCCTCGCCGAAGGACGAGATGATGAAGTCGGTGGCCGGCAGCGGCACCAGTTCGGGATGCCCCGCGCCGAGGCCGGCGCCGAAGATCCCGCCGGTGCCCAGCCCGAACAGGGACTGTTTGAGCTGGTAGTACGGATCGACGCCCTGCTGGAGCTGCTCCGGCGTCAGCGCGGCGAACGGGTGCAGCCACACGTCCACGCGCGTCTGCACCGTGCCGAACAGCTGGTACGAAACGTAGGCGCCCACGACGAACAGGATGATCCCGACGACGACCCAGCCGACCCGCTCGGTGGCCACGTACAGCAGCACGATGAACAGGCCGAAGAACATCAGCGACGTACCGAGGTCGTGCCCACGGACGAGCACCCCGATGCACAGCAGCCAGGCAAGCAGCAGCGGCCCGAAGTCGCGGCCGCGTGGCAGGTCGAAGCCGACGAACCGCGAGCGGATCGAGAAGCCGATCCGCTTGCCGGCAAGGGAGAGCACGTCCCGCTTGGCGACGAGGTAGGCGGCCCCGAAGATCGTCAGCAGGACCTTCGCGAACTCGCCGGGCTGGATCGAGAAGCCGGCCAGCCGGATCCAGATCCGCGCGCCGTTGACCTCGCTGAACCGCGCCGGCAGCACCGCTGGGAGGATGAGCAGGAACAGGCCGATCAGCGCGAGGGTGTAGGCGTAGCGCTGCAGCACTCGATGGTCACGGATGAGCACGATGAGCGCGACGAACAGCGCGACGCCGATCGCCGTCCAGACGACCTGGGTCGGCGCCGCCGCGTTGTTGAACGTGTTGCCGAACTGCTCGGCCTGCTGCTTGAGCCCGAGGTCGAGCCGATGGATCATCACCAGCCCGAGTCCGTTGAGCAGGACCACGATCGGCAGCAGCAGCGGGCCGGCGTACGGGGCGACGCGGCTGATCACCAGGTGCGTCACCAGGCCGACGATCAGCGGCACGGCCGCGTAGGTGATGAGCCGGCTGGAGATGTGGCCGTCGCGCGTGGCCTCGACATCGGCCTCGGCGGCGATGACGACGAGCACGGCGAAGCAGAGCAGCAACAGCTCGGCGTTGCGACGGGTCGGGATGCGCAGCTGCGCGGGGACGAGGGTCATACCGGCCTGCAGTCCACGTACGGGACAGGCGTGTGGGTCGGCGGTGGCGGAGTGGTGATCGTCGGTGCCGGTGTCGTCCTGGGGGGTGTGCTCGGCCGCGGTGTCGTCTTCGGGTGGGTGGACGGCGTGGGATGGGTCCGCGCGGTCGTGTGGCGGGTGGTCGGCGTCGTATGCCCGGGCGGGGTGGTCTTCGTCGTCGCGGGCGGGGAGGCGGAGGGCGTGGCCGTCGGTGTCGCGGTGAGGGTGCTGCACAGCGGCAGCAGGTGATCGGACTCGAGCCGCTGGACGATCTGCCTGGCCTCCCGCTTGCTGCTCGCCGCGATGCCGGAACTGACCTGCGAGCGGGTGGACTGCTCGAGCTCGTTCATCTTCAGGTCGGTGTTCTCGTCCACCTCGTAGAACTTCAGCGGGCCGAACGAGGTGTTGACACCGCGGAAGATCGCGACCTCGCTGCCGTCGCGCCCGACGAAGTAATACGACTGCGTCCACGCGTAGACGCCGGCGAGGATGGCCACGAGGATCGCCACCACGCCGATGACCAGCGCGGGCGTGCGCCAGCGCGGGCGGCGCTTCGGCTCGGCCACCGGTGCGCGCTCGGCCGGGCGGGGCCGCGAGATGTGCGCGGCCCGCTCGGCCGCGCTGCCGGTGCCGGGGACGTCCGCGGCCGACGGGTCGACGAACGCGCCGGCGATCACCGGGACGTCGTCGATCACGTCACCGACCCGGGCCTCGACCGCATCGGCGACGATCACCGTCACGTTGTCGGGGCCGCCGCCGCGCAGCGCGAGTTCGACCAGGCGGTCCGCACACTCCTGCGGGTCGTCGATCCGCATCGTGTCCGCGATCGTCTCCGCCGACACGACGTCGGACAGGCCGTCGCTGCACAGCAGGTAACGATCATCGGGCCGAGCCTCGCGGATGGACACGTCCAGCTCGACGTCCGCGCCGCGCAGCGCACGTAGGATCACCGACTTGCGCGGGTGATCCTTTGCCTCGTCCGGGGTGATCTTTCCGGTGTCGACGAGGTACTGGACGTAGGTGTCGTCGTGCGTGATCTGGGAGAGCAGGTCGCCGCGGAGCAGGTAGGCGCGCGAGTCGCCGACGTGCACCAGGCCGACCCGCGAGCCGACGAAGCGCAGCGCCGTGAGCGTCGTCCCCATGCCGTCCAGGTCGGGGTTCTTCTGCACCGCGTCCGCGATCCGCTGGTTGGCGTCGAGCACGGCGTCACGGAGCGCGGCCATCAGATCGCCGAGCGAGCGGTCGTCGTCGAGGCTCTCCATCGTGCCGATGACGATCTTGCTGGCTACCTCGCCGGCCGCGTGCCCGCCCATGCCGTCCGCGATCGCCAGCAGCCGCGGACCGGCGTACACCGAGTCCTCGTTGTTGCCGCGCACCAGACCGAGATCCGACCGCACGGCATACCGCAGTATCAGCGCCATCTAGCGCAACTCCAGCACTGTCTTGCCGATGCGGAGGGGGACGCCGACCTCCATCGGCACCGGGCCGTCGAGCTTGCGCTGGCCGAGGTAGGTGCCGTTGGTCGAGCCGAGATCCTCGACGACCCACATGCCGTCCTGCAGCGTGATCCGCGCGTGCCTGGTGCTGGCGTAGTCGTCGGTGAGCACGAGCGTGGAGTCGTTGGCGCGGCCGATCAGTACGGGTGCGCCGGTCAGCCCGATCCGGGTGCCCTGCAGCCCGCCCTCGGTGACGATCAGTTGGGTGGGGCCGCGCTGAGCCGACGGTGCACGCGTCGGCGAGCGGCCCTTGTTCCGCGCGGGTGGCGTCGCGATCCGCGGCTGCCCGCTCGTGCGTAGGTCGCTGCGGATGACGCGGATCGACGCGAACACGAACAGCCAGAGCAGCGCCAGGAAGCCGAAGCGCATCGCGTTCAACGCGAGGGTGGAGTTCATGTCACCGTCACGACAGCCACGCGATCGATCGAGTCGATCACGCGCGCTCCTGGTGGAAGACCAGCCGGGTGTGCCCGATCCGGATCACGTCACCGTGCCGCAGCACCTGGCTGCCGACCTCGTGCCCGTTCACGGCGGTGCCGTTCGTCGAGCCCAGGTCGTAGGCGGTCGCGAAGTTCCCGTCGAACTGGATGTCGAGGTGGCGCCGCGAGATGCCCTGATCGAGCAGTTGCAGGTCGGCGTCCGTGCCGCGGCCGACGACGTTGCTGCCGTGCCGCAGGTCGAAGCGCTGGTTCGTCTGGTCGACGACGACGGCCGGCGCGGAACGGCGGACAGGTTCCTGAGGCGGTGGCGGGGGCGGCGCGTACTGCGGCTGCGGCGCTGGCGCGTACTGCGGCGGCGGTGCGGGCGGCCGGTACTCGGCATGGCTGGGAGTCGGTACCGGGTTCGGATACTGGCCGATCGGCACGCCGGGCACCGCCGGCATGGACAGCGAATCATGCGGACGGCGGCGCGGCGGGGCCTGCGGCTCCATCCGGGACGCGACCCCGAACACGCCGGTGTGCAACTCATCGTCGCGGGCGAGGTAGACCTCGATGTCGCCGACGGTGGACCAGTGGTTCTCGTCCAGGTAGTCCTGCACCAGCTCGGCGAGAGAGTTGGTCAGCTGCAGCTCCCACGGCACCAGCCGCTCGTGGTCGGACGGCGCGAGGGTGACGCGGTAGCGGTTCGGGCACATGAGCTGGCCGTTGCCCATGACGTTCTTCTTGTCCGCCGCCTCGCGCTGCAGCGCCGAGCCGATCTCGACCGGCTCGACCTGGCCTTTGAAGAGCCGGGCGAACGCTCCGCCGACCAGTCCTTCGAGTCGGCGCTCGAAGCGCTGGGCCAGGCTCACGAGTACCTCCTCCGACGGACATGGCTGACTCACGCGTGAGTGCACGCAACCCGGGAAGTCTATCTGGCGCACCGATCGAGCTCGGTAAACGTGCCCTGAGTGCCGTGCTACCGTTGCGCGTTGTCATGAGCGCGGGGGACCGTGCTGGCCGGGCAAGTGGCGGAATGGCAGACGCGCACGGTTCAGGTCCGTGTGTCCGAAAGGACGTGGGGGTTCAACTCCCCCCTTGCCCACAGTAAATGTAGGGTTTGTACGATCTTGGCCGTTACTTGGACCCGATGTCCAGCTCACGTACGAAATCGGGTATGCCTCTGAACTGGGTAGTGCCTGGTGACCCGTGCCTGGCCCCGCAGCTGAACGGCGTCCTGGCAGTCGGTGGCGCGTTACGGGAGCAGGGTGAATGCGTCACAGTGCGCCGGCCGGACGACACGGAAGTCACGATGGTTGAGGGTGGCCAGCATGTTTACCTGCGGCCACCGACAGCACGAACGCGACTTCGGCCGCCGCGCCGAGCCGGGCGTCGATCATCCACGCGGTTTCGGCGGGCGGCGCTCAGTGCGCGACGGCGCCGGGGTTGTCGGTCAATCGCTGGTACGAGGTGGCGATCTCCGTCTCGGCATCGACCCGACCGACCCAGGACGCGCCCTCCACGCTCTTGCCCGGCTCCAGATCCTTGTAGACCTCGAAGAAGTGCTGGATCTCCAACCGGTCGAACTCGGGGACGTGGTGGATGTCGCGTAGGTGCTCCAGCCGCGGGTCGGTGCTCGGGACGGCGAGGATCTTGTCGTCGCCACCGGCCTCGTCGGTCATCCGGAACATGCCGATCGCGCGGCACTTGACCAGCACGCCGGGGTACAGCGGGTCGCCGTGCAGCAGCACCAGCGCATCCAGCGGGTCGCCGTCCGCGCCCAGGGTGTGCTCGATGTAGCCGTAGTCGGCCGGGTATTGGGTGGACGTGAACAGCGTGCGGTCCAGCCGCATCCGGCCGGACTCGTGATCGACCTCGTACTTGTTACGGCTGCCTCGGGGGATCTCGATGAGGACGTCGAACTCCACGGTGGTCAACTCCTTTGTGCGTGCCGGCGACCGGCCGCCCGCAATGTCCGAGGTTAGTGTGGCCCATCGTGAGTGGTCCGCGCACAGCCGTCCTCGTGCTGCTGGTCGTCCTGCTCGCCGGGGGAGCGGCGGCCGGTGGTTACTTCGAGACGCGCGCGCTGCGCAACCACGACGGTCCGGCTCCCACCGCCGTCAATACGACCCCGGCCGCACTTCGCGACGCCACGAGGCCGCCCACCTCGCCCGGCTCTCCCAGCCCCGGCCCGGCCGCTCGCGCCGCTGCCGTCAGGGCCGAGCTCGGATCCAGCGTCACCGACGACCGGCTCGGCGGGCGACTACTGGCCCAGGTCGTCGACGTCACGACCGGCACGGTGCTGTACTCCCGCAACGGCTCGCTCACGGCCTCGCCCGCGTCGACGGCCAAGGTGCTGACCGCAGCCGCAGCGCTGGCCGTCTACCCGGCCACGCACCGGTTCACCACGTCGGTGGTCGCCGGGCCGACCGGCACGTTGGTCCTCGTCGGCGGCGGCGATCCGACGCTGACCGCGGCGCCCAACGGCCGGGCCGGCGCGTACCCGGACGCCGCGCGGATCAGCGAGCTCGCGGCCCAGTTGAAGCGACGGCACGTGACGGTGCAGCGGATCGTGGTGGACGGATCGCTGTTCGCCGGCCCGTCGGTCTCGCCGTTCTGGGTTCCCGCGGACGTCCCGAGCAGCTACGGCGCCCCCATCACCGCGGCGATGATCGACGGCGGGCGGGACGCGCCGGGTGACGCCGTCCGCAGCTCCGATCCCGACCTCGCGGCCGGGCGCGCGCTCGCGGCCGAGCTGGGCGCACCCGGCGTGCCGGTGGTCCGGGGCACCGCCGCGAAGTCCGCCGCGATCCTGGCCAGTGTCCGGTCCGCGCCGCTGTCGGAGCTGATCGAGCAGATGCTGCAGGCGTCGGACAACGTCATCGCCGAGGACCTGGCCCGGATGGTCGCCGTCGCCGGGGACAGGCCCGCCTCGTTCATCGGCGGCGCGCAGGCGATCCGGGCCGCGTTGCGCAAGCTCGGCGTCGACGTCGGCGGCGGGATGCGCGACGGCAGCGGGCTGGCCGCGAGCGATCGGCTCAGTCCGGCCGCGCTGGCTGCCGTGCTGCGCCTGGTCGCCGAGCCCACTCGCCCCGCGCTGCACACCGTCCTCGCCGGCATGCCCGTCGCGGCGTGGTCCGGGACGCTGGCGGACCGCTTCCTCAAGGGGACGCCGTCAGCCGGCGGGGCCGGAGCGGTGCGCGCGAAGACCGGCACGATCACCGCGGTCTCCTCGCTCGCCGGCGTCGTGCACGACCGCAGCGGCCGCCTGCTCGCGTTCGCGCTGATCGCCGACCACGTCGCGCCGTCGCAGGCGGCAACAGAGGACGCCGAAGCCGCCCTCGACACCATCGCCACGCGGCTGGCGGCGTGCGGCTGCGCGTAGCCCGCTCCCGCACAGCACCCGGTGGGTACTGTGCGGGCCATGGGGCATCGGGCATGAGCGGGCTGATCGACTGGGACGTGGCGGCCCGGACGGCCAAGCGGCTCAGCCCCGCGCCGCCCAGCGTCTCCCGCTTCGATGCCGACTCGACGGTCGGTGAGCTGTATCAGGCCGCGGCCCGTGCGGCCGGCCACGTCGCCGAGCTCACCCGGCTGTCCGAGCCGCCGGTCACCGCGGCGACGCGGGTGATCGATCGCGCGGGCTGGATCGACGCGAACGCCGGCGGCATGCGCGCGGTCCTGACCCCGCTGGTCGACCGGCTCGCAGCGGACAACCCGATCGGGCGGATCGGCGAGCGGGTCGGCGGCCGGCTCACCGGCGTCCAGGTCGGCGCGGTGCTGGGCTTCCTGTCCGGCAAGGTCCTCGGCCAGTTCGAGTTCTTCGACCGTCCCGGCGGGCAGCTGCTGCTCGTCGCGCCCAACCTCGTCGCGGTCGAGCGCCAGCTGAAGGTGGACCCGTCCGACTTCCGACTGTGGGTGTGCCTGCACGAGGTCACCCACCGGGTGCAGTTCACCGCCGTCCCGTGGCTGCGGCAGCACATGCTGGACGAGGTCAGCGCGCTTACCGACGCGTTGGACACCGACCCGGCCGCGTTGCGCCGAAGGCTCTCGGCGGCGGCGGGCGAGATCGTCAGGGCGATACGCGGGCAGGGGGACGGGTCCGGGCTGATGGCGCTGCTCGCCACGCCGGCGCAGCGCGAGATCCTCGACCGGGTGGCGGCGTTCATGTCCGTCGTCGAGGGGCACGCCGAGTACGTCATGAACGCGATCGACCCGTCGATCATCCCGAGCCAGCCGGCGATCGAGCAGCGGTTCGCGGTGCGCCGGCGCAAGGGGGGCAACCCGCTGGACCGGCTGCTGCGCAAGCTGCTCGGGATGGAGGCCAAGACCCGCCAGTACATCGACGGATCGGCGTTCGTCCGGACCGTGGTCGGCCGGGTCGGCGTGGACGACTTCAACGCGATCTGGACGTCCCGCCAGACCCTGCCGAGCAAGGCCGAGATCGCCAACCCGTTGCAGTGGATCGCCCGCGTCCACGCCTGATCGACGGTCAAGTGTTGATGCGTCGCGACCGCCATGGCGATCAGGACGCGGCACGTTCGCGCAGGGACCACTGATGGCCCCGCACCCGGCGGTCGCCGAGATCCGCCGTGCCGTCCGTGAGCTGTTGATCTTCCTGCGCCAGGGGTCACCGGGACTACAGAGCGCAGGAAGATCGCGGACCGGGCACCCGGCGTCGGGAATATCAAGCGCAAGAAGATCGCGCACGGCCCGGCTGCTGGTCGCCTGCTCCGGGGGCGCCGACTCGCTGGCCCTGGCCGCGGCCACCGCGTTCGAAGCCCCGCGCCTCGGGCTCGCCGCCGGCCTGGTCACCGTCGATCACGGCCTGCAGGAAGGATCCGCCGATCACGCCGCACGGGTCGCCGCGTTCGGCTACGAACTGGGCCTCGACCCGGTCGAGACGCTGACCGTCGACGTCGGGACGGCCGGCGGGCCGGAGGCTGCTGCGCGCGACGCCCGCTACGCGGCGCTGTCCGCCACAGCGGGAGCACTGGACGCCGACGTGCTGCTCGGCCACACGCTCGACGATCAGGCCGAGACGGTGCTGCTCGGCCTCGGTCGCGGTTCGGGTCCCCGCTCGATCGCCGGCATGCGCGCCGTCGGCCCGGGTCCCACCGGCAACGCGCCCGGCAGCGAGGCCGCGGCCGCCGGGACGGGCCTGTTCCTCCGTCCGCTGCTCGGCGTCCGTCGAACAACCACGCTGGCGGCCTGCCACGCTCTCGGGCTCGAGCCGTGGGCGGACCCGCACAACGCCGATCCGTCCTTCCAGCGGGTCCGCCTGCGGCGGGAGGTCCTGCCGCTGCTGGAGGACGTCCTGCAGGGCGGGGTGGCGGAGGCGCTGGCCCGCACGGCCGGTCTCGTTCGCGACGATCTGGATGCCCTGGACCAGATCGCCGCGATGAATACCCCCTTCATCGCGCCGGAGGCCGATGAGCGGGGTGTTCACGCGTTGGAGGTGGCGGCCCTCCTCGACCAGCCCCGGGCGATCCGGACGCGTGTCCTGCGCGTCTGGGCCATCGCAGTCGGCGCGAGCGAGCTCACCGCCACCCACACCGCCGCCCTGGACGCACTGGTCGTCGACTGGCACGGTCAGGGAGCGCTCGATCTGCCGGGCGGCGTCCGCGTCGTCCGGGCGTCTGGGAAACTGGACGCGATCGCCCCAACCCCATCGGCCCGGCAAGGACCTCCGTGAGCGAGCTTGCGAGCGAACAATGAGCACAGAGACGCCTTCGCGTCCGACGAAGGAGGACGAGTGAGCGAACTGGACGCAGACATCGAAGCCGTCGTCGTCACTGCCGACGAGATCCAACAGAAGACGGCGGAGCTGGCCAAGGTCATCGACGCCGACTACAGCGACCGCGAGCCGCTGCTGGTCGGGGTGCTCAAGGGTGCCGTGATGTTCATGTCCGACCTGGCCCGCGCGCTCGACCGGCCGTCGACGATGGAGTTCATGGCCGTGAGCTCGTACGGCAGCTCGACCACCTCCTCCGGCGTCGTGCGCATCCTCAAGGACCTGGACCGGGACATCGCAGGCCAGCACGTCCTCATCGTCGAGGACATCATCGACTCGGGGCTGACCCTGTCCTGGCTGCTGAAGAACCTCGCCTCGCGGCACCCGGCCTCGATCGAGGTGGTCGCGCTGCTGCGCAAACCGGACGCGATCAAGGTCGAGGTCCCCGTCCGGTATGTGGGCTTTGACATACCTAACGAATTCGTCGTCGGATACGGCCTCGACTACGCCGAGCGGTACCGCGACATCCCTTACATCGGGCGGTTGCGGCCCTCGGTGTACGGCGGCTGACGTGTACCGTCCTTAGGGAATCTGGCAGGTACCGAGCAGGAGGAACGCGGGCGGTCAGCCGTTCGTGAATACCTATATGAACCGCAAGCGCATTCTCCGGTCATGGTGGCTCTGGGCCGCCGTGGCGCTGTTCGCCTTCTTCGTGCTGCCCTCGGTACTGAGCGGCGGCAGCGACTACCACGGGGTCGACACCTCCCAGGCGATCGCGCAGATCAACGGGGACAACGTCAAGAAGGCGACGATCAAGGACAAGGAGCAGACGCTCCAGCTGGACCTGAAGAAGGCCGTCGACGGTCACAGCAAGATCAGCGCCTCCTACCCGTCGAACTTCTCGGACGAGATCCAGACCGACCTGGTGAACGCGCAGAAGAGCGACAAGTCGCTCGTCTACACCACCAAGGTCACGCACGAGAACACCTGGCTCTCGCTGCTGGTCAGCCTGCTGCCGATTCTGCTGATCGTCGGCGTGCTGTTCTTCGTGATGAGCCAGGTCCAGGGCGGCGGTAGCCGGGTGATGAGCTTCGGCCGCAGCAAGGCCAAGCTGGTCAGCAAGGACACCCCGAAGACCACGTTCGCGGACGTCGCCGGGGCGGACGAGGCGATCGAGGAGCTGGAGGAGATCAAGGAGTTCCTCGCGGCCCCGGCCAAGTTCCAGGCGATCGGAGCGAAGATTCCCAAGGGCGTGCTGCTGTACGGGCCGCCCGGTACCGGCAAGACGCTGCTCGCGCGGGCGGTCGCAGGCGAGGCCGGGGTGCCGTTCTACTCGATCTCCGGGTCGGACTTCGTCGAGATGTTCGTCGGCGTCGGCGCCTCGCGGGTGCGCGACCTATTCACCAAGGCCAAGGAGAACGCGCCGTCGATCATATTCGTCGACGAGATCGACGCGGTCGGCCGCCATCGCGGCGCAGGCCTCGGCGGCGGTCACGACGAGCGCGAGCAGACGCTCAACCAGCTGCTCGTCGAGATGGACGGCTTCGAGATGAAGGACAACATCATCCTGATCGCCGCCACCAACCGTCCCGACATCCTCGACCCGGCGCTGCTGCGCCCCGGGCGCTTCGATCGCCAGATCGTCGTGGACCGCCCCGACCGCAGCGGGCGCAAGAAGATCCTCGAGGTCCACACCCGCGGCAAGCCGCTGGCGCGTGAGATCGACGTCGACGTGCTCGCCGGGCAGACGCCGGGCTTCACCGGCGCCGACCTGTCGAACCTCGTCAATGAGGCCGCGCTGCTGGCCGCCCGCAGCGGCAAGCGCGAGATCACCCAGGACGAGCTCGAAGAGGGGATCATGCGCGTGATCGCGGGCCCGGAGAAGAAGACCCGCGTGATGGGCGAGAAGGAGCGCCGGATCACCGCCTACCACGAGATGGGGCATGCGATCGTCGGCCACTACCTGCCCAACAGCGACCCGATCCACAAGATTTCCGTGATCTCGCGCGGGCAGGCGCTCGGCTACACGATCTCGCTGCCGGGTGAGGACAAGTTCCTGACCACGCGCGCGGAGCTGCTCGACACGATGGCGATGACGCTCGGCGGCCGCGCCGCCGAGGAGGTCGTCTTTGGCGAGATCACGACCGGCGCCGCCAACGACCTCGAGAAGGTCACCGCCAGCTCCAAGCAGATGGTGATGCGCTTCGGCATGTCCGAGAAGCTCGGCCCGCGCGTCTTCGGCCATGACCGCGGCCAGCCGTTCCTGGGCCGGGAGTTCAGCGCCGAGCCCGACTACTCCGACGAGATCGCGCGCGAGATCGATCTCGAGATCCGCCGCATCGTCGAGTCGGCGCACACCGTCGCGCGGGACGTCCTCACCGAGCACCGCGAGTCGCTCAACCGCATCTCCGAGATCCTGCTCAAGCGCGAGACGATCGAGCGCGAGCAGTTCGAGGCGCTGCTGGCCGGCGACAGCGAGGAGCAGGTGTTCGGCTCGGAGGCGCCACCGCCGCCGCAGCTGCCGATGCCACCGGCGCAGCCGGAGCGCAGCGGCGAGAGCCCCAAGCTCTTCCCGCGGCCGGGCCTGGCCGGCGGCACCGCCGAGTAGTGCTGGAAGTCCTACGCCCAGCGAAAGGGCCTAAGCCGGGACCTGCGGTTCTGCTCGTCAGGTGGGGCGTGCCGCTGGCCTTCACTGTGCTGGGGATCGTCCTGCTCGTGCTCTCGCACGGGCACCTCTCCGGCGTCCAGGACAACGCCGCGGAGTCCAACGTCTTCACAACGACCGACACCGGCCACGACTCGATGCTGTCGGCGATGGGAGTCGCTGCGATCGTGATCGCGTTGATGTTCGTGCTGCTGAGCTGGATGCTGCGGCTGAATTCGGGCGAGTCCGCTGAGCGCGCCGACGAGGACGCGGCACGCGAGCACATGCGCCGCACCGGGCACTGGCCCGACGAGGGCTAGGCGTCGAGCTAGGCGCGCTACCCGAAGACGCTCGAGAACCCCGGCGTCCCCGACGGCGGCGTCAGCCCGGCCGCCTTGCAGAGCTCGAGCCCGGGCTTCATCGCCGGCGCCGCCGCCAGCTTCGGCGCCTTGGCAAAGGCCGGCTGCTTGAAGTCGAAGTAGTCGGTCAGCGGATGCGCGTTGGCGTCGCGGAAGCTGAGCGCCGGCAGGTTCCACTTGCGCTCGATGAAGGCCAGGATCGAGGTGTGGTCCTGGGTGATGGTGGAGATGTAGTTGGCGCGCGCCCACGGCGAGACCACGATCAGCGGCACGCGGAAGCCGTAG
>JBOGDQ010000172.1:0-7514 GCA_050742975.1 Jatrophihabitantaceae bacterium | reverse complement strand
GGTCCCGCCACCGCCGGTCCCGCCACCGCCGGTCCCGCCACCGCCGGTCCCGCCGCCGGGCTTCGTCCCGCCGCCACCGCCGCCCGGTTACGTCCCGCCGCCACCGCCACCGCCGCCACCGGGCGCGCAAGCCCAGGCCGGATTCATCCCGCCACCACCGCCGCCAGCAGTCGGCGCGAGCACGCTCGACGCGGGCCGGGTCAGCCTGGTCAAGGCGCAGCGGGTCAGCCTGGTCAAGGCCGGCGCTCTCCCGCTGGCCAAGGTCGTCATGGGCCTGGGCTGGGATCCGGCCAGGGGACGCAAGAACATCGACCTGGACGCGTCGTGCATCGCGTTCGACCAGCAGGGCAGGAAGCTGGCGATCGTCTGGTTCACGCACCTGGTCGACTTCGGCGGCGCGCTGCAGCACACCGGCGACAACCTGACCGGACAAGGCGAAGGCGACGACGAGCAGATCCGGGTGGACCTGCTCGCGATGCCGCCGAACGTCTTCTCGCTGGTGTTCACGATCAACTCGTTCAGCGGGCAGAAGTTCACCGACGTGTCACGGGCGTTCTGCCGGCTCGTCGACGAGGGCACCGGTCAGGAGTTGGTGCGCTTCGACCTGTCGGAATCACAGCCGCACACCGGCGTGCTGATGGCGATGCTGCGCCGCACCGGTCCCACGACGTGGGAAATGCGCGCGATCGGCGAGTACCACGACGGACGCACGGTGAAGAAGCTCGTCGATCCGGCTGCCCGCCACGCCGCCGCCCCGTAACGCCGAAGAAAGCAGTGACGCGGGCCCAAGGCGCAACACCCGCTCACGCAGGATGCCGCAGGACGGTGACCGAGAACGATGAGTCCGCCGTCCAGGCCCGCAGATCCCACGTCGCGAACCTGTGCTCGACGATCAGCCCGGCCGTCCGCACGTGCTCGTCGAAATCGCCGATCTCGTAACCGCGGTCAGCGCCGAACCCCACGATCACGAACCCGTCCTCGCGTACGTGCGCCCCGACGCGACCCAGCACGCGGGGCTCGGTTCCCGGCGCGACGAACAGCATGACGTTGCCGGCGATGACCGCCGCGTCGAAGGGCTCGGACTCATCCATGCCGGCCAGGTCCAGCTCGCTCAGATCCGCGACCAGCCAACGTGGGCCGGGATGGTCGGCCACGGCCGCGGCGATCAGCTCGGCGTCGGCATCGACCCCCACCACCGAGTGCCCGCGACGGGCCAGCTCGCCACCTACGCGTCCCGGGCCACATCCGGCGTCGAGCACGCGCGCCGAACGCGGGAGCATCGCGTCGACCAGCCGCGCCTCGCCGGCCAGGTCGACGCCGTCGGAGGCCATCGTCCGGAACCGCTCGATGTACCACCGGGCGTGGTCCGGACCGTGGTCGCTCACCCACCGCGTCTGCGTGCCCATCCGGCCACGGTAACGGCTCGGCCCGCGCGCGATCGCGTCGATGTCAGGGCGAAAAGATCACCAGGTCGACCACGTGACCGAGGCCGTCGGTGATCGTCGCCGGTCCGGGGGCGGCGCCGGCCGAGACGGTGACGCGTGCGGTGAACGAGTCGCTTGCGGGGTGGACGGTCACGAGCGTCGTGGTGCGATGGTCATCGGTGGTCAGCAGCAGCCGGACCGACGAGAGCGCACGAGGGGCCGGAATCGGCTGCCCGGCGGTGACGGTGTCCACACACGGCCCGGCGAAATACCAGTGCCCGTACACCGTCACGCTCTGCCCGGCACGGACCTCGCCCAGCGTCGAGGGATGGCCCGGCTCGGGCGGCGAGACGCGCTGATCGGCACGCAGGAACGGCGCCACGCACGACGCCTGAGCGCCCGCTCCGCCCGCGCCGCCATCGCTCGGCAGGTGCGCGATCGCCACCCCGGCAGCAACCACGGACGCGCCCGCGACGGACGCGGCCCACACGACGGTCCGGCGGTGACTCGGCTCCTTCCAGGGGACCGTCACCAGCCCTCCGTGCCATGTATACGTCATGAGCTGCCCGCCAGGTTGGGTCACGCCGCTCAGTCGACGGGCGTGCGATCGTCCAGCCAGGTGATGCGGTCGTACCCGTAGGCGCGGCAGGCCTCGCGCACCCCGCCGTTGAGCGACTGCATCTCGGCGCGCAGCACGAACTCGCCGCGCACGTTGTACAGCGACATCAGCATCGCGACGTCGCCACCGCGCAGCGACTCCAGCGGCAGCTCGATCCGGGCGCCGCCGAACGTCTCGGCGATCAGGGTGCCGCCCCAGCGCAACGGCGCGCGCGTCTCGGAGAACGCGTAGATCGCCATCCGCTCGAGCGCGACCGACTGCCGCAGATCGACCGAGATCAGGCCGAACTGCTCGTGACTGGCGATGATCACCGGGCGGCGTGAGCCGGCCGGTGCGAGCCGGTTGCCGCCGGTGAGCTGGACGGTCGACGACTCGCCCGAACGGAGCTGGTACGCGCAGCCGATGCGCAGATCGCCCACCTCGTCCGAGCAGGCACCCTCGACCCGCAGCGTGCCGATCGCGCTCTGCAGCCGGGTCAGCGTGACCGTCGGCGCGGTGACCGTGAGGATCTTGCGCGCGCCCGCCCGGACGCGCACGTCGTCGCGGACCCGGCGCGGTGGCTCGGCCGGCGGCGCCGACGGCTGCGCGGCCGCCGGCGGGGCCGGCTCGTCCAGGTCCAGCGACGATGACGACGCAGCGGGCGCGCCGACCGGCGTCGGGCGCGGAGCCGGGGAGGTCGGGGCAGCCGGCGCGGGAGGCCGCGTCGCCGGACTGTCGAGGTCCAGCGACGACGACGCGGCCGGCACGGGTTGCGGGCTCGACGATCGGCGATCCGGCCGGTCGAAGGAGATCTTCGAGCCCGCCGAACCACCGGCCGCCGGCGTGGACGGCGCAGGCGGCGCAGGCGGCGTGGACGCTGTCCGCCGGCGATCGGGACGGTCGAAGGAGATCGTGCCCGCCGCGGCCGGTGCCGCCGACGGCACGGCCGGCTGCGGCTCGCCTACCGCCCTGGGGAGCCTGCGGCGGCGCAGGTACGGCAGGTCGGTGCGCCGGGGAGCGAAGCGCGGGTCGGTGATCATACCGACAGCCCGTAGTCGGCCAGGATTCCGGCCACGCCGCGCGAGTAGCCCTGGCCGAGCACCTTGAATTTCCACTCTGAGCCGCTGCCAGTGGAGTGCCGGTAAACCTCGCCGAGCGCGAGCGCGGTCGCCTGCGACAGCGCCGGCGCCAGGTCCTCCGAACGCACCAGCTCGGCGTTGCCCGCTAGGTTCAACACCCTTACGTAGCAGGACTTCAGCTGCCCGAGCGTGCGACGCTGCGCCGGGCCGTCGTTCACGTAGAGCACGACGACGATGCGCTCGACCGCGGCGGGGACGGCGTTCAGGTCGATCTCGATCTGGTCCTGGTCCTCACCGACGGCCCGCTCGAGCTCGTGCACCGACAGATCCGGCGAGGCCAGCTGGTTGAAGAACACGAAGTGCTGCTCGGACAGCGCGCGGTTGCTCGCGTCGCACAGCAGCGTGGCCGTTACCAGGTTGTCGGCGAGCGCCGTCTCGTGGCCCGCGTCCCAGCCGACGCCCAGCACCAGCCCCGACAGCCCGGGCACCTCCCGGGTGAGGGCGACGTTCGCCCCGCGCTTCATGACGGCCATCGACGGACGTGACTCCTAGAGATCCAGATCCGAGCGGGTGAACTTGGTGCGCAGGAAGGCGCCCTGCGAGAGCAGCGAGTCGGCGTCGTGCGCCTGCGTGGCCACGAGCAGATCGGTGGCAGAGGACCACAGCGCGTCCAGCTGTTCCAGCAGCGACTCGGACGGCGTGCGCCCCGACGGGCGGGGAACGTCGACCTGGCCGGGATCGATGGCAAGGTAGCTGCGCAGCGTGGTGGGCAGGTAGTCGCCGAGGATGCCCTTGATCGCCACGATCGCGTAGATGTCCAGGCCCCGCTCGGGATCGGCGCCGTCGACCACCTCGCGCACGGTGTCGGTGATCCGGCGCGCGATCACGACACCCTCTGCCGGCAGCTGCCCCGCGCTGCCGTTGACGAACCCGATCAGCTCGAAGATCTTCGCGCGCAGCGCGTCAGGACTGTCGCTCGCGTCGGGCGCGACCTCGTCCTGCGCCTGCTCGCGTATGCGGCGGAACCACGTCATTCCCTACGTCCTCAGCGGCCGTCCCGAGGTGCCGGCTCAGGACCCGATCTGGGTCTGCTCGGCGCCCTCGCCGCGACGGGTCCGCTCGAGGTACGGCTTGGCCCGCTCGATCTGGCCCTCGAGCGCGGTGACGGTCTGCGCCATGCTGTCGACGGCCTGGGTCCGGAACGTGTCGATCGCGTCCATGGTCTGGAACACGTTGTCGAACGCGGTCTGCAGCTTCTGGATGTCGATCGTGCTGCTGGCCGCCTGCTGGTTGATCTCGGCGCCCTGGATCCGCAGCTGGTTGGACGTCGATTCGATCAGGTTGGACGTCGTCGTGTTCAGGGCCGTGATCTGGTCGAGCACCAGCTTCTGCCGCGCCAGTGCCTGCGAGACGATGACCGCGGTGCGCAGCGCGGCGACCGTGGTGGTCTGCGCGCGGTCGACGCCCTTGATCAGCTCGATGTTGTTCTTGCGGACCAGGTCGAGCGCCATGTACCCCTGCACCGACACCGCCATCTGGGTCATGATGTCCTGGCGGCGCTGGCGGATCGCGAACAGCGCATCGGACTTGAGCGTGTTGGCGTCGTCGGCCTTGCCCCCCGTCTCGAGCTCGGCGATCTTCTGCGCGACCGCGTCGTCGAGCGCGCCGGCGAGCGCGTTGTACTCGCTCAGCTTGCCCATCAACGTCCACATGTTCGCCTTCTCGGTCTCGATCGCCGCGTTGTCCTTGCGAAGATCGTCCTGACCGGAGTCCAGGGCCTTGATGATCGCGTTCAGGTGCGTCTGAGCCGACTCGTACTTGGCGAAGTAGCGCTGGATCTTGTCACCGCCGGGCAGCCACTTGAGCACCTTCTTGACACCGGTGAGGTCCGCACGGTTCGGGTCCAGATCGGTGACGGTCATGCGCAGGTCGACGAGCGTGTTCGAGACGCGGGTCTGCGCGTCGCCGCCGCCACCGCCCTTGCTCGCCTTGATGACCGCGGCCGGGCGATCCAGCATCCGGTTCGACACACTCGCGACGGCGCGCATGTCCTTGTCCCCCATGGAGGTGATCGAGTCGACCTTCTGGGTGAACGCCGGCGAGCGGGTGTCCATGGTCGCCAGCTCGTTGGCGAACGCGGCGGCCTTGGCGGCCAGCTCGGTCTTCTTGGCGTCGTCGACCGGGATCGCGCCGGCCGCCTCCTCCTGTTTCACCAGCTGGACGGGAGCCGGCGGGGCCAGCACGAGGGCCGTGCCCGCTGCGGCCGGCGCAGGCGTAGCTGCCGCGGCGGGCGTGGCCGTGGAACCGAGATCGAGCTCGGACATGTTCGTTCTCCTCGTCGTACAGGTGGTGCGAAGCTTGCGTACCTCGACCGTACCGGTTGGCAGTATGCGCGGTCCGTCGCCGCTACTTGCGGCCCGGCGTCCAGTTCATGCCCCAGCCATAGGCCTCGTCGAGCAGGCGCTGGCCGCCGTTGATGTAGTTCACCTCGCGGCGCACGGACAGCTCACCGCCGGTGCTCTCCAGCAGGGCGACGCCGCAGATGCGGGCGCCGTCGCGCGGGTCGTCCAAGCGCACCTCGACCTGTGGCCCGCTCGCCGGGAACAGGGTGACGACGCCGTTGGCCGCGGCCCAGTTCGCCGCGCCCTCGTAGATCAGCGCGAAGACCAGGATCCGCTTGATCTGGCCGGCGTGGGCCAGATCGACGAACAGGTTCTCGCCCGCCGTGTTGCTGCCGGAGCGATCGTCGCCGTCGAGCCAGATGACCCGGTCACTGACGCCGCGTGGCTTGGCGGTGAACGAGTTGCCGAGCGCCTGCACGACGCCCTTCGTCCCGTCGGTGAACTCGTACAGACAGCCCAGGTCGAGGTCGAGTGGCTTGACCTTGCGGAACAGTCCGCCGCCGCTGCCCGGCGCCTTGGCATCCCAGTTCAGGTTCACCCGCATCAGGCCGCCCGCCGAGCCGTGCTTGGTCAGCGAGACCGTCGGCGCCGCCTTGGTGAGCGTCACCTTCGACGTCGGCGGCGGGGCCGCAGCGGCTGCCGGCGGCGGTGCTGGCGGTGCTGGCGCCGCAGCCGGTTCTGGACGCTTGCTGTAGTCGATACCCATAGCTACTCAACTCCTACTGGACGGCCGCCGGTTCCCGGTCGGCCTCGGCCTCGTCGGCCTCGTTCCGGTTGCGCACGATGGACGAGATGAACGCGGCGCCGATGAAGCCGACACCGATCAGGCCGGTGACGACCTCGGGCACCTCGTACTCGATGGTGATCAGCAAGATCACCGCCAGCGCACCGATCGCCCACAGCGCGCCGTGCTCGAGGTACTCGAACTCGCTGAGCGTTCCCTTGCGGACCAGGAACACCGTCAGCGAACGGATGAACATCGCGCCGACGCCCAGTCCGATGGCGATCAGGATCGGATCGCTGGTGATGGCGAACGCGCCGACGACACCGTCGAAGCTGAACGAGGCGTCCAGGACCTCCAGGTACAGGAACAGGAAGAACGCCGCCTTGCCGACGGCCTGCACTATCCGCTTGCCTCCGGCAGTCACGTGGACATGCCCGTCCTCCTCCTCCAGCGCGTCGTCGTCAGTGTCGAAGAATTCGCCGAGCGTGTTCACCAGCAGGTAGGTCCCCAGGCCGAGCAGGCCGGACACGAGGATCGTCGAGATCCGGTCCGGCTGGGCGGTGTCCGCACTCTCGCCAAGCGTGTAGGCGGCCACGGCGAGCGTGCCGAGCGCGACGACCACCGAGAGCTGGTCCAGCTTGCCGATGCGGGCGAGCGGCTTCTCGATCCAGGTCAGCCAGGTGAGCTCGCGCTCCTCGAACATGAAGTCGAGGAACAGCATCAGCAGGAACATTCCGCCGAAGGCCGCGATCGCCGGATGCGCCTGGTGCAGCAGGTAACCGTACGTGCCGTGCTTGCCCGGGTCACCCTTCTCCAGCGCGAGCCGGATCGCCTCGACCGGGTTGAGCTTCGCGGTGATCGCCACGATGACGAGCGGGAAGACCAGCCGCATGCCGAACACCGCGATGGCCACGCCGACGGTAAGGAAGATCTTCTGCCAGAACGGGCTCATCCGGACCAGCACGGTGGCGTTGACGACCGCGTTGTCGAAGGACAGCGAGATCTCCAGGACGGACAGGATCGCCACGACAGCGAGCCCCTCCCACCCCCAGAAGACCGCCGCGAGGGCGAAGCCCACGGCGGTGACGCCGAGAGACCAGCCGAAGGTTTTCAGAAGCACTGGGCTACCCAATCCGCTTTACGAAACATATGACCTTGGCTTACGAAACGTTGACCCCGAAGTCTAGAGCGATGCCTCGCAAGCCCGATGCGTACCCCTGTCCAACAGCACGGAACTTCCACTCGCCGCCATAGCGGTAGAGCTCACCGAAGATCATCGCGGTCTCG
>JBOGDQ010000171.1:0-5556 GCA_050742975.1 Jatrophihabitantaceae bacterium | reverse complement strand
GTGTGGGTCCGCGTCAGACGATCAGCGTCAGAACGGTAGCGCGTCGCTGTTCAACGACCTCCGTCGAGCAAGATCCGCAACGCTCGGAGCCCGTGTCTCCGGTGGGTCTGAGCGTGCCAGTAGCTCGCCTCCTCGCCGCTCATTCCGGCTATGCCCTCAGAGACGCCAGTGATGCGGTCGAGCCGGCGCAGCGGCTTGACTGCCCGCAGCAACAGCTCGGCGTGTGCGCCGAGTGCTGGCGGAATTTCGAACGGCTGCAGCGCCGTCCATTGGCGCCCCCGCAACTTCGCCGCACGCAGGATCTCCTGAAGGGGGGCCGCGGCGTGGGCGGCGCGTGCACCGTCGACGCAAATCACGCGCTGAATGCCGTCCAGGTCGACGGCGACCACGGTGACGGCGAGGATCCGGCCGTCGTGGTCGCGGTCGATCTGGCAGGTGTAGTGCTCGGCGCGGCTCATGTATCGCTCTCGCTGGTGAGGCTGATGGCGCACCGGGATGGCCCGGTGTCGATGGCGGCTTGAGCGAGAGCTTGGACCCGCTCGCCGGACAGTTCGAGTGACTCGTCGAACGTTGCCGTCACGGTGGCCTTAAGGACGGCCTGGCGAGTCTGGAGCAGTTGCCGGACCGCGTCGCGCAGCGGTGCGTAATCGGTCGGCGGGCCGTCGAATTGGATCTTGAGGCCGTCGCTCGGCTCGCTGAGGCTGACGGTCAGGTCGATCGCGTAGCGCAGCGTCGCGCCGAGCATGCTGGGATTGACGAGGGTGTGCAACCGTGCCAACTCCTGCCCCGCACCCGCACCGACGTGATCAAGCGTGGCCGTCAGGCGACGCACGCCGGACCGGCCCGCGTCGGCGGCCGCCGCCCTCGCATCGGTAAAGGCCTTTCCAGCGCTGCCGGTGCCAGTGAATGTGAACGGCTTGCCGGATGCGCCCGCTGCACCGGCACCCACGCCGCCCGTGGTCGTTCCCGTGCCAGGGCACGATCGTCCGGGGTGACTGGTGCCGCAGAAGGGGCAAAGGTCTTCCTTCGGCTGCGGGGCCGAGCCCACCGGGTGGATGAACGTGTCCTCGGCGAGGCGCACGGCGAGGGCGGTGGGGCGGTCGGCGGTAGCCCAGCCGTCGTCGCCGCGCTGCGGGTCCTGGTACTCCCACGCGCCGCTACGAACGCCGGCCTGCACAAGCGCCACGATCAGACTGCGATCGAGCACGATCTTCAGGTCGGTGCGGCGGGCGAAGGCACGCAGCAGCTCGGTCGTCGGGAGCGGCCTCTCGAGAATCGCGCCCAGCTTGGCCTTGACGTAGCCAGGGTCGAGCGGCTTGTCGCCAGCGGCGAGCGTTTTGTCCATCGCCGCGAGCCGGTCGAGGATCGCGTCAGTCTGGTTCGGACGCACGGATGCCGTCGTCACCTGGTCGAGCTCAACAGCTTCGAGGCCACCGGCGACCGGCACGTACAGCACGTCGACGTGGTTGCATACCGCGACGCGTGCCTCGAGCGCGGACTGCCTCGCGCGCTCACGTAGTTCGGCGCGCTTCTCGGGGCTGAGCGCCGCGAGAGTGTCGGCGTTCGCGGCGAGCCCTTCGAGTCCGAGGTGCTGGCGAACGGTGCGGAGCATCGCCTCATGTGTGCCCTGCGACGGAAGGAGAATGATCAGGCGGTTGCGAAATTCGCGCACGCCGCCGGTCGGCGTCTTCTCCCATAGGGCGATGACCTTGGCCGGGACCGGGCCGTGCGGATCGACGCCGTGCGCCTCGCCGAACTCGTCCCAGTCGAGGACCGCTAGCCAGGCGTCGTCGGAGGTGTCGGGAACCTTCGAGTCCTCCCAGGCCCGCCGGACCTTGAGCGCACCGTCGCGGAACTGGTCGCCGAGGATCTTGGTCGCCCGAGTGCGCGCCTTGGTGAAGCTGACCTGTTCTGTTGCCTCCTGGATGAGCTTGACCAGCGATGCCTCGGTGGAGAACCGGAAACCGCGGACGTCGGCGTGCAGATACCAGCAGGCATCCTCCAGCGCAGTGAGCGCCTTCTGGAGAAGGTTGACGTCGTCGCTCGGCGCGAGTGTGGCGCCGAAGATCTCCGCCGCCGGTACGCCGGGGACGTCGAGCGTGAGCGAATAGAGGTAGATCGTCGTGGCGAGGCGGCGCCCGTAAGTGACACCCATCCGCGCGTCCACCTCTTCCGCGTGCGAGGTGGAACCGCCCGGCTGAGAGGCGATGTCGGCCCGGATAACCGGCTCGTAGGCGGGCCGCTCGAGACGGCTGGACAGATCCTCGGCGACGCCCTTCTCTGCCAGGTCCACGTGGTGCAGGTGAATAAGATCCGCGTCGGTGTTCGTCTCCCACATGTGCCGCACCACACGGGCCAGCAGCCGCAAGGCGCCGCGAGTGCGCTGGAAGTTGGGGATCGTGGAGAGCCGTTTGTCCAACACCCTGATCAGCGACGGATGGAACGGGTAATGCCTGCGTACCTCCGTCGCCCACCCGGCGCCGGTCATCGCAGCCGGCAGGTCGAGCCCAGCGCTGAACGCCCCGTCAGCCGCTTCGGCATAGGCCTGTGCGATGGGTGCGGCGCTGCCATCCGGGATCGACTCGAACAGCCGCCGGGCAAGGATGCGTGGCAGGTCTGCTTCCTCGCTGGGCTGTAGGACCAGTTCCTTGCGCGCCATGAGCGAGCGCGCCTCCCCAATTGCGGCGAGGACCGCCTCGGTGTCCTGGCCAAACGCGTCGGCCGTGCCGGTCGTCGTGATGACGAGGACGGCGTGCGGTAACGCGTCCACTGCCTCCATCAGTGCCATGAGGAACGCGGTGGTCTGGCCAGCCAGCGTCGACTGGCCGACCTTGACGCCCTTCGCGACGGCGTAATAGCGGGCGATCTCGTCGATCAGCACGAGCGCGGGCCGGTCGCCGAGCAGCCGTTTGAGCGCGTCCGAGCCTGGTGCGGTCAGTGCCTCGTCGTCGGGACGAACCAGCTCGTATCCGTCCTTGCCGCCGAGTTGCAGTGCCAGGTAGCCCCAGACCGTTCGCGCGGACACGCCAGCTACCTCGGGGAAGGTCTGCGCCCCTGAACTCGTTCCGACGTAGACGCCGACCTGTGTCACCAGCGCACTCGGGAGCAGGGACGCGTCCATGAACTCCCCGGCCCGCTGCGCGTCCAGATGCCCGCGGGCAGCGTGGTACAGGGCGATCAGGTTGTGCGTCTTGCCGCCGCCCAGGCTCGTTTCCAGCCGGATGACGCTGGCACCGTCGGGTTTGCCGCCACCGATCCGGCCCAGGGCTTCGTTGAGCAACTGCTTGAGTCCACCGGACGGGTAGGTGCCGTCGAAGAATGCCGGGGCCTCCCGGTACGCGTCCGGGGCTGTCCCTGCGACGACCTCCTCAAGGCTCGCGGCGAAGCGGGCTTCTGTGAGCTCACCTTCCAGCACGTCCCGACGCGGCCGTACCGTGTCGATCAGCTTCGCCATATCCCGCTCGCCTCCATCGCAGACGCACGGTATCCCCGTGCCCTGACCGTTTTGGATTGCCGCACGACACTATCCGCTGGATCGAGATCGTCAGTCTCGTATGGCATGACCGGACGGCTGTCTCATTTCCGAAAAGGCGGCGGTCACCACGGCAGTGCAAGAGGTGTGATCGCCTTGCTCTTGATCATGCGGCAGGGGTGACGCGCTCAGGCTTCGAGCGGTGACGCGGCTCGAGCGCCGCTCGAAGTCGCTCGACTTGGGGCGGATTTAGGCGCTCAGGTTGGCTCTGCAGCCAGTTCGCGAGGTCGTCGCCGTGAACGAAGGTCACCTTATCCCCGTCGTACTGGCGCTGCGGGAAGTCGGCCCAGAGGACGACCACGGCGGTCACCCACGGACGAACCTGAACGCGCTGCCGGAAGAAGGAGTTGGCGTCAGCTGCATGCGAGCGACCCTCCCGCGCCCACCAGCTGCCCTGGTAGTCCGGCCTCTCCCGTCCTGGACGCGTGAGCGTCGCTTGGTCACCGTCGAGCACGACCGTTCCGTGGAGGTTCTTGGTCTCAAGGACAAAGACACCGGCCGGTCCGACCAGGACGTGGTCGATGTTGAACTGCCCGCGGTCGAGATCGTGCGCAATGAACCAGCCGGCGCGTAACAGCGGCTCAACCGCCTTGGCCGTGCGCTCCTCTCCGACGGCCCCGGTGAGGTATTGACCGACCCAGGCTGGGGGTGTCTCACGAGCCAAGATGTAGAAGGCCAAGGTGATCCCAGCCAGCAAGCCGCACAGCCAGCCGCGCAACTGGCCAAGACCGAGCAGCAGCGCGAGCGCCACGACGATGAAGCAGACTGCTGCGCCCCATTGGAAGAATCGTCGATTGCGCTGACGCCACTCGCGGGTGAGCTGGGCGTACTCGGCAGCCGCGGACGCGCCTGCGCGTCGTCTGATTCTCCGCTCGGCCAGCACTTCGCCTCCCATGATCGCAAACGAAACTAACACAGGCCTTACGAGATCAACAGCGCTCTACCGGGTGGGCGCCTGGGACAGATCCGGCGGCTCGGCAGCCGAGCAGTGGTAGGCCAGCCAGCCGGCGACCGACTCGAGGTCCGCGTGCCCGGCGACCAGCTCGAGCATGAAGTGCTCGCCGTCGTCGGCAGATGCGCGCAGCTGCTGGCCGTTGACCGCGAGGAAGACCTTGGTCGTGAGCCAGGCGAGGCGCTTGTTGCCGTCGACGAGTGCCTGGTTGTTGTCGAGCGACTGGCATAGCGCCGCAGCCTTTAGCCAGAGGTTGCCGTAGGCGTCTTGGCCGAACGCACTCGCTGACGGACGGGCCACGGCTGACGCCAGCAGCCCGGCGTCGCGCACGACCCAGCCGGCGCGCTCGACCTGCCGGAGGACGTCCTCGAGCGTCAGATACCGGGTCACTACTTCGCGAGGCGGTCGAGCAGCTCGGCGTCCTCGATGGCGGCGGCGTCATACAGCTCATCGAGTGCGGCGGCGCGGCGATCGGCAGCAATGCGAGCCTGGATGGCGAGCACCGCCACCTCGTGCATCGATCGACGCTCACGGGCGGCTTGCGCGCGCAGCGCCTCAGTGTCCTCGGGGCTCAGCTTCACAACGAAGGCCATATCGAAATGATATCGCCAGTTCTGCGGACCGCGCGCCAAATGAGAGCGCGTGACGTGACGCGGCTCGACGGGGCGTGAGGCGCGTTGGCCTTACCTGCATCGGGTAGTGGGTGCAAGTGTTGGTTTGTCGGGTGTTGGTTGATCGTCTTCGTGGTTGTGGGCATGCCGGATCTGCGCCTCCTGCCTCGGTAGCTGCCGGTTTCTACGAGCGGGTGGTCGGGTCAAGGAGCGCGTAGCGCCCGCGTGGCGGCGCCGCAGGCGTCCTTGACGCTGCCGGCCGGGAGTGGATCACTGTGGCGGCCGGGGCCGGAAGCATTGTGCTGGGCACCGTGGGATTGGTCCAGTCGGGTTTCTCCTTTCCGGTTCGCAGTGTTCGGTCGTGACGTGGCCGGGTGGCGGGTGGGCAGCCAGCCTTACCTAGGTCCACGGGACTTCGTCGGTCCCGGCGACATGATGATGGATTGGGTGTCCCCCGCCTG
>JBOGDQ010000170.1:0-9197 GCA_050742975.1 Jatrophihabitantaceae bacterium | reverse complement strand
GTCACGCACTGGGGGCAGTCGCTGCGTTCGCGGTACTACAGCCGGCCCGTGATCATCTGGACGGGGACGGACCAGTACAGCCGCGCCGACGTGCAGCAGGTCCGTGCCGCTCTGGGCACGAGCGCGCTGCTGCTGGCGGCGGCCAAGAGCGTGCCGGGCTACCAGCGGATCGCCGACCTGGTCGACGGCGAGGCGTACTACTGGTCGTCGGCGGACCCCTCGTCGCCGGCCACCTCGGCCAAGCTCGCCGCCATGAGCGCGGCGGTGCACGCGCACCACGGCATCTGGATCGCGCCGGCCTCGGGCGGCTTCGACGGCCGGCCGCTGGGCCACACCCGCGTCGTCACACGCGACGGCGGGGCGACGTTGCGCCAGAGCCTCGCGAACGCCTACGCCAGCAAACCGGATGGTGTCGCTGTGATCAGTTGGAACGAGTGGTCGGAGAACACCTACATCGAGCCGGGGCAGCGCTACGGCTCGCAGGAGTTGACCGCCCTGAGCAGCTACCTCGCCCAGCATCAGCGCTCCTCGCCCGCCGCGAGTGCTAGCACAGGCGCCGGCGGAAACAGGGGATGGTCCGGCCTACGGGCAGTCGGTGCGCTCGCCGGCATGTGCGTACTGGGCGGCCTCGCGCTGGCGCTGCACGGGTGGGTGATCCGCCGTCGCAGGCGCGCGATGCGGCACCACCTGCGACGGAGATCGGGCGAACAGCAGCGCTGGTGGCCGGTCGGGACGGGTCTGCACTCGCACCGGGCCCGCCCGCCGTCCGAACCGTGGGCCGACGCGAGCACCACCGAGGATCGTCGGCTGGACAGCACGGTCTGAGGCGTTCGACGGCTAGTGGCGTGTCGCCTCTAATCTGATGGTTATGTGTGGTCGGCTCTGCTGGTCGATACTTGGCCGGAAGGAGTTGACGGCGTGCCTCGTCCGAAGGAGTTCACGGTCCGCTTGCGAGCGGGTGATCGTGCGAAGCTGATCAAGCTGGTGTCCTCGGGCCGCCATCCGGCGCGGATGATCACCCGAGCGCGGGTGTTGCTGGTGCTGGATGAGTCGCAGGGAGATGCGCCCGATCGCCGGGTCGTTGCCGAGCGGGTCGGCACGTCGGAGAGCACGGTCTACCTGGTCGCGAAAGCCTTCACCCTCCACGGTGGGCGGGTCGAGGACGTGATCGGTCGCAAGAAGCGGCTCACGCCGCCGGTGGAGCCCAAGATCACCGGTGATGTCGAGGCCCGGGTGATCGCGTTGGCGTGCAGCCAGCCGCCCGAAGGGCGGCAGCGGTGGACGCTGCGGCTGCTGGAGAAACAGGTGGTCTTGACCGAGGGGATACCGCCGATGGACCACTCCACGATCGGGCGGGTCCTAAAAAGGGGGCGCTTCAGCCTCACCTGAAGGCGTGCTGGACGATCGCGCCGCACGCCAACGCGGCGTTCGTCGCGGCGATGGAAGACGTCCTTGGCGTCTACGAAAGGCCTTACGACCCGGCCTTTCCGGTCGTGGTGATGGACGAGAAGCCGCTGCAGCTGCTCGCCGATGCCCGGCCGGGTACGCCGGCCAAGCCCGGACAGGTGGCGCGTGAAGACTCCGAGTACGTCCGGTGCGGGACCTGCTCGATCTTCGTCTGGGCCGAACCCCTGCGCGGCTGGCGCCGCGCCTACGCCGAACCGACCAGGACCCGCATCGACTGGGCCCACGGCGTGGACCGGCTCCTGACCGTCGACTACCCCGAGGCGGAGAAGGTCGTGCTCGTCATGGACAACCTCAACACCCACTCGATCGCCTCGCTCTACCAAGCGTTCCCGGCCAAGAAGGCCTACGCCCTGGCGGCCCGGCTGGAGATCCACCACACCCCCAAACACGGCTCCTGGCTCAACATCGCCGAGATCGAACTGTCCTGCCTCACCAAGCAATGCCTCGGACGGCGCATCGCCGACCTCGACCTCCTCAACACCGAGCTCGCGGCCTGGACCCGCGAGATCAACGCCGATGAGCGCCAAGTCGACTGGCGCTTCACCACGAAGGACGCCCGCATCAAGCTCCGGCACCTATACCCGGTGCTTTAGAAGCGACGGACTACTAGTGCGATTGCCAGACGCTCATGCCCAGCGCGATCAGGCGTAGCTGCCGCTCGCTGCGATCAAGCACGGTGCGCTCGTCGTCGGCGTGCCGGGGATCGACCTCGAGCAGTTCCATGACTGCTGCCAGCATCGCGGCCACCATGAGATCGGCCGTCATCTCCAGGTCGTCGGAACTCCAGCCGGTGCCGACGGTGATCCGCGCCAGGTCGACCGCCAGCTCGCTGGTGAACAGCCGCAGCTCGGTCGCGATCGCTCTGCGCACCGCGGCGATGCCCCCGTACCGTTCCCGGCTGAGGAAGCGGAACTCGGCCCGATGCTCGCGTACCTGCCGCCCGAGGATCTGCACCGTGCCCGTGATGATGTCCTCGTGCGTCGGGTCGCCACGGCGCGCGTCGCGGATCATCTGCCGAAGCGGGCGCATGCTCTCGTCGACCAGCTCGACGCCGAGCGCATCCATCGACTCGAAGTGCCGGTAGAACGCTGTCGGCACGATCCCCGCCTCGCGCGCGACCTCGCGCAGGCTGATGCTCGCCAGGCTGCGCTTTTCGATCAACTCCAGGGTGCCGTCGAGCAGCCTCTGCCTGGTGCGCTCCTTGCGCTCGGCGCGGCTGGCGCTGCTCGCGACGGTCTCGGACACCCGGCAAGAGTACGCCCGTGCACCGGGACTCCCTGGCCCGTGACGTACCAGGCGTCACAATCATCCGTGTTGACAGTCGGGAAGGCCTTTCGCTTAACTAGTGAGTGAACAGACGTGCACTGAACTCGAACGCCCGAGGAGGCAGCGATGACCACGACCGGCTCTCCCGTCCGGCGGCCGATCTCCCCACTGCGACTGCTCGAAGCTCTCGCCACGCCACACGGCGTCGACCGCTACCTCGAACTGGTACACCCGATGCTGACAGTGCGCGACCTGCGGGCCGAGGTGACCCACGTGCACCGGTCCACCCCCGACACAGTCACGCTCACCCTGCGCCCGACGCGCCAGTGGCAGGGCTTCCGGGCCGGGCAGTTCGTCCAGGTCAGCGTCCTGATCGACGGCGTCCGGCGCACCCGATGCTTCTCGCCGGCCTGCTCGCAGCACCGCCGTGACGGGCGGATCGAGCTCACGGTCAAGGCGCATCCCGGCGGGCTGGTGTCGCGGTACCTGCACGCGAGAGCCGAACCTGGCCTGGTCGTCGGGCTGTCCCAGGCCGACGGCACGTTCGGCCTGCCCGCGGACCGTCCGGACAAGGTGGTCCTGATCAGTGGTGGCAGCGGGATCACGCCGGTGCTGTCGATGTTGCGCACGCTGTGCGACGAGGGCCACGCCGGCGACGTCACGTTCCTGCACTACGCGTCGGCGGCCGACGACGTCAGCTACCGCGAGGAACTGCACGAGCTCGCCGCGCGGCACGCGAACGTCGACCTGGCGCTGGTGCACACCCGGCGGCCGGTCGACGGCGCCCTGCACGGCCACTTCTCGCGCGCACACCTCGAGTCCGTCGCGCCGTGGTACGCGGATGCCGAGACGTTCGTGTGCGGCCCACCCGGCCTGACGAGCGCCGTCCGCGCGTACTACGAAGAGCAGAGACTCGGCGAACACCTGCATACCGAGCAGTTCCAGCCCGAGGCGCCCGGTGCGGACAGTGACGCAAGCGGGACGGTCAGCTTCGACCGCTCGGGACTCAGCGCACAGAACAGCGGCGACACGTTGCTCGTCCAGGCCGAGGCGGCCGGCCTGCGCCCCCCGCACGGCTGCCGGATGGGCATCTGCTTCTCGTGCGCCCAGGTCAAGACGAGCGGCTGCACCCGCAACATCCGCACCGGCGAGACCAACAGCGACGCCGACGTCGAGGTGCAGTTGTGCATCTCCCAGGCCGTCGGCGACGTAGCACTCGACATCTAAGACATCCCTTGCCGACAAGGAGAAACTGATGAGTATCACGTTGACCGAAGAGCAGATCGAGCAGATCGGCGCCGAGCTCGACGCCATCCGTCGTCGGGTCGTCGACGACCTCGGCGAGGAGGACCGCGACTACATCTACAAGATCGTCAAGGCGCAGCGGGCTCTCGAGGTAGTCGGCCGCGGATCTCTCTTCCTCGGCTTCCTGCCGCCGTTCTGGCTCGCCGGGACCGCTGCCCTGTCGCTGTCGAAGATCCTCGACAACATGGAGATCGGGCACAACGTCATGCACGGCCAGTACGACTGGATGCGCGACCCCGGCCTGAACTCGAAGATGTTCGAGTGGGACACGGCCTGCCCAGCGGACCAGTGGCGGCACTCGCACAACTACCTGCACCACACGTACACGAACATCCTCGACAAGGATCGCGACATCGGTTACGGCGTGCTGCGGATGGACGAGTCACAGCGGTGGAACCCCTACTACCTGGGCAACCCGCTCTACGCGTTCCTGCTCATGACGTTCTTCCAGTACGGCGTCGCGCTGCACGACCTTGAGGCCGAGAACCTGATCAGCGGCAAGCGCAAGCTCTCGGAGAACAGGGAACTCTGGCGTGGCATCTGGCGCAAAGCCGGACGGCAGACCCTGAAGGACTACCTGCTGTTCCCCGCGCTGACCGGCCCGATGTTCCTGTCGACCATCACCGCGAACGCGAGCGCGAACCTCGTCCGCAACGTGTGGGCCTACTCGATCATCTTCTGCGGCCACTTCCCGACCGGCGTCGCCACCTTCACCGAAGACGAGTGCGAGGACGAGTCACGCGGGCACTGGTACGTGCGGCAGATGATGGGCTCGGCCAACATCACCGGTGACAAGCTTTTCCACATCCTGTCCGGCAACCTGTCCCACCAGATCGAGCACCACCTGTTCCCGGACCTCCCGGCCCGCCGTTACCCGCAGGTCGCGGCGGAGGTGAAGGCGATCTGCGAGAAGCACGGCCTGCCCTACAACACCGGAGGCCTGACCCGGCAGCTGGGCTCGACCTGGGGCAAGATCTTCCGGCTCGCCCTCCCGAGCCGGGCGAAGGCCGACCCGGGTCCGGCGATTACCGTGGTACCCACCAAGGTTCCCGCCGCCGCGTGAGCGCGGCAGACACCGTAAGAGCGGCAGACAGGGGTATCGACATGGTCGGTCGGTTCGAAGCACGCAAGGACGTCGCGCAGGTACTCGCCGAGTCCGCGGCCACGCATGTCGGGCGCATCGCCACCATCATCAGTGGCGCGGTGCGCGAGGTCGCGCACGAGATCGGGGACTGGGCGAGCGACGCGTTCGAGATGCGGGACGCCGCCGCCCGGGCCGAAGCCGACGACAGCACCGACTGAGCGGCGATTGTGCAACTCTCGGCGGCCTGGGACCGCCGAGAGTTGCACAATCGGATCCGGGGAGTGGCCGCGTCTGGGATTCCGGACGCCGTCCCGCGCGTCGCGCTAGCCGTCGGTGGTACGGGCGGTGTCCTATGGACCGGTGAGCGCGACGTTCGACGGCCTGTGGGACGAGCTGGCCCCGGTGGGCCGACACCCCGGCACCGGCGGTTACCGGCGGTACGCGTGGACGGCCGAGGACGCGACGCTGCGCGAGTGGTTCGCCGGTGCGGCGGACGCACGTGGCCTGGACCTGACCACCGACCGGGCCGGCAACCAGTGGGCGTGGTGGGGCGACCCCGACGCGAAACCCGGCCTGGTCGTGGGCTCGCACCTCGATTCGGTACCGGACGGCGGTGCGTTCGACGGCCCGCTCGGCGTGGTGTCCGCGTTCGCCGCACTGGACGCACTGCGTGAGCGCGGCCTCGAGCCGGCGCGGCCGATCGGGGTCGTCAACTTCGGGGACGAGGAGGGCGCGCGGTTTGGCATCGCGTGCGCCGGCTCGCGGATGATCACCGGCGCGCTGCGGGCCGATCGAGCGCTCGCGCTGCGTGATGCCGACGGCGTGCCGATGGCCGAGGCGATGACGCGCGCGGGCCGCGAGGTATCGCTCGTCGGGCGCGATGACGAGACGCTCGCGCGGATCGGGACGTTCGTCGAGCTGCACGTCGAGCAGGGGCGCGGGCTGGTCGATCTCGGCCGCCCGGTCGCCGTCGGTGCGGGTATCTGGCCGCACGGCCGGTGGCGGATCGAGCTGCCCGGACAGGCGAATCACGCCGGAACGACCCGGCTGGCCGACCGGCGGGACCCGATGCTGGCGCTCGCAGAAGTAGTCCAGCGCGCTCGCAGCGCGGCGGCGGAACGAGACTGCGTCGCGACGTGCGGCAAGGTCCGCGTCGAACCCAACGGGGTGAACGCGATCGCCTCGCTGGTGCGCGTCTGGCTCGACGCGCGAGGCAGCCGCCCGGACCCCGTCCGGGCGGTAGTGGCCGACATCGCCGAACTCGTCGAAGAACACGGCGGCGAGCTGACGGAGGAGTCGTGGACCGACCGCACGCCGTTCGACGAGAGCCTGGCCCACGAGCTGAGCCGGCTGCTCGACGACGCGCCGCGGCTGGAGACCGGCGCGGGGCACGACGCCGGGATCCTCGCGGCTGCCGGCGTCGCCACGGCGATGCTCTTCGTCCGCAATCCGACCGGCGTCTCGCACTCACCGCAGGAGTTCGCCGAGCGCGACGACTGCGTGGCCGGCGTCGACGCGCTCGCGGCCGTGATCAGAGAACTGAGCCGGTGAGGTTCCACGCGCAGCACGCGCTGCTGCCCGGTGGCCTGGCCCGCGACGTCACGTTCGAGGTCGACGGCGAGCGATTCGCGTCGATCACGGCCGGGGGGCGCGCCGACGACGCGACGGCCTTGCCGGGGATCGTCCTGCCGGGGTTCGCGAATGCGCACAGCCACGCGTTCCACCGCGCGCTACGCGGTCGAACCCACGACAGGGGTGGGACGTTCTGGACCTGGCGCGAGCGCATGTACGCGATCGCGGCCCGCCTGGATCCCGACTCGTACCACGCGCTCGCCCGCGCCACCTACGCCGAGATGGTGCTGGCCGGCGTCACCGGCGTCGGGGAGTTCCACTACCTGCACCATGCTGCGGGCGGCGAGCCGTATGCCGATGCGAACGCGATGGGCGAGGCGCTGCGAGCTGCCGCCGCCGAGGCCGGTGTCCGGTTGACGCTGCTGGACACGTGCTACCTGTCCGGCGGGCTGACCGCCGACGGGCACGCCGAGCCGGACGAGGTGCAGCGGCGCTTCCGCGATGCTGACGTGGACGCCTGGGCGGCGCGGGTCGGTGAACTGCGCCCGTCGCAGGGGATGCGTGTCGGGGTGGCGATCCACTCGATCCGCGCGGTGCCGCGTCCCGCGCTGGCGTCGGTGCGCCGCGTGGCGGGCGAGCGTCCGCTGCACGTGCACCTGTCCGAGCAGCCGGCCGAGAACGACGCGTGCCTGGCGTACTACGAGTGCACGCCGACCGAACTGCTCGCCGACGAGGGCGTGCTCGGGCCGACGATGACCGCGGTGCACGCCACCCACCTGGCCGATCAGGACATCGGGCTGCTCGGTGCTGCGCGCGCGACGGCGTGCTTCTGTCCCACCACGGAGCGGGATCTGGCCGACGGTATCGGGCCTGCACGCGCGTTGCTCGACGCCGGTGTCCAACTGTCGCTGGGCAGTGATCAGCACGCGGTGATCGACCTGCTCGAGGAGGCGCGGGCGCTGGAGATGGACGAGCGGCTGGCGTCACTGCAGCGCGGCCGGTTGCGCCCTGCGGACCTGCACGCGGCGTTGACCGCGCACGCGAGCATCGGCTGGCCCGAGGCTGGGCGGCTCGAAGTCGGCGCGCGGGCCGACCTGGTGGCGGTGCGACTGGACACCGTGCGCACGGCCGGCGTCGCGCCCGAGCAGGTGGTACTGGCCGCGACAGCCGCCGACGTCGACACCGTGGTCGTCGACGGATCGGTCGTGGTGAGCGGTGGCCGGCACCGGCTGGGTGATGTGGGCGCGCTGCTGCGTACGGCGATCGAGCCACTCTGGGTGCCGTGATGAGCGCTCGCGCGAAGATTCGGAGGCGCAGATGAGCTCGACGCTGATAACCGGAATCGCCGAACTGATCACGAACGATGCCGCCGTCGGTGACGGTTCCCCGCTCGGCCTGGTTCGGGATGCGGCGGTCGTCGTCGAGGACGGGCGGATCGCGTGGATCGGTGCGGGCCGGTCGGCACCGCCGTCCGACGAGCGCCGCGATGTCGACGGGCGGGCGGTGTTGCCGGGCTTCGTCGACTCGCACTCGCACCTGGTCTTCGCGGGTGACCGGTCGACCGAGTTCGGGGCTCGGATGGCTGGATCCCCTTATGACGGTGGAGGAATCGGCTCCACGGTCGCCGCGACCCGAGCGGCGACGGATGACGAGCTGCGGACCCTGGTGCGCGCGCGGGTCGACGAGATGGCGGCGCAGGGCACGACGACGGTAGAGGTCAAGAGCGGCTACGGCCTGACGATCGACGACGAGGTGCGCGCCCTGCGGATCGCTGGAGAGGTCACGACCGAGACGACGTTCCTCGGCGCGCACGTGGTGCCGCCCGGCGCCGTCCGCTCGGAGTACCTCGAGCTCGTCACCGGACCGATGCTCGCTGCGTGCGCGCCGCTGGCCCGCTGGATCGACGTGTTCTGCGAGCCGGGCAGCCCGCACGCCTTCGACGGTGACGAGGCGCGCGCGGTTCTCGCCGCCGGGGCGGCGGCGGGCCTCGGATTGCGCGTGCACGGCAACCAGCTGTCGGCGGGGCCGGGCGTCCGCCTGGCGGTCGAGCTGGGTGCGGCGAGCGTCGATCACTGCACGTACCTGACCGACCTCGACGTCGAGGCGCTGGCCGGATCCGACGCTGTGGCGACGCTGCTGCCGGGTGTGGAGTTCTCGACGCGGTCGCCGTACCCGGACGCGCGACTGCTGATCGACGCCGGCGTCACGGTCGCGCTGGCGAGCGACTGCAACCCGGGCACCTGCTACAGCTCGTCGATGCCGTTCATGATCGCGCTGGCGGTGCGCGAGCTGCGGATGACTGCGGCCGAGGCGCTGTGGTCCGCAACGGCCGGCGGCGCGCGAGCGCTGCGCCGAGACGACATCGGCGTGCTGCGGGTGGGCGCGCGGGCCGACCTCGCAGTCCTGAACGCGCCGACCTACCTGCACCTGGCCTACCGCCCCGGCGTGCCGATTGCCCGCGCTCTGACCGCATGAACACCCGTCCCGGCGCGCTATAGCGCGC
>JBOGDQ010000169.1:0-3339 GCA_050742975.1 Jatrophihabitantaceae bacterium | reverse complement strand
CCGGCCGTCAGCTTGCTGAGGTCCTTGGTCTTCGCCTCGAGCGAGGTGACCTTTGCCTGCGTGACCAGGTTCTGCTGGTTCGCCGCGTCGGCCTGGCTGCGCAGCGAGTCAGCCGAGGACAGCTCGGGATTGATCACGAAGAACCAGCTTGCGGCCGCGACCAGCACTGCGGCGACGGCGCCGCCGCCGAGCCAGACCCGCTTGTCCTGTAGCGATGTCATCACTTGCCCCCGGTGTTCGACATGTCGTAACGGTGGCTGTAGAGCTGGTCGGTCAGCGCGAACGTCATCGCGAACTGCGTTCCGCCGGTGCCCGTCTGGTTCGAGGTGGGCACCAGGTTCACCACGCCCTTGAGCGCGGCGAGCGCGTCGACGTAGGCGGGCAGGTCGTCGAGCGTGCGGCCCGAGCCGGACAGTGTCACCGTGCCGATGATGCTGTGGCCGGAGAGGTTGAGCCCGGGCGTCGCCGCCGCGGGCGCTCCCGTCGTCGGGTTGAGCGTCACGCCCAGCTGCTTGATCGACATGCTGGCCGGCAGTGCGGTGCGGATCTTGACGAGCAGGGTGGTCAGGTCGACGTCGCCCTGCATCAGCGTGGCGACCCGGCTGCGCACGCCGTCAACCGTGCCCTGGATGCGGGTCACCCCGCCGTACTTGTTCACCTGTGCCTGCAGCTGCGTGGTGCGTGCGGTGGTGCCATTGAGCGCGTCCGACGCGGAGGAGTGCTGACGGACGGCCAGCACGTAGCCGCCGGCACAGAGCAGGACGACCAGCACGAGGCCGGCGACGATCAGCTTGCGCAGCAGGTGTAGCCGTCGGGCCGCGATCACCTCGGGCGGGGTGAGGTCGGCGACGATGCCCCAGCCGGGCATCGTGCTCCAGAGGTTCTGCTCGGACGGGCGGGCCAGGGTGGCGGTCATGAGGGGTCCCCTCGGAAGTGCGGAGTGTTTTTCGCCGAGCAGTTTCGTGGGGTGACGTTGCAGCACGCCGTCGCGACCATCGACCTGGTCCGCACGGCGGTGAGTAGCTTGCTTCCGGTTCTCATGCTGCTGCTCCCATCGCGAGACCGAGCGAGACGGCGCTCGGGATGAACGCCGACTCGGCGCCGCGCGTCTGCTTGGAGGCGTGGCGGTTGCGGACGTGTTGCAGCGGGTCGATCACCCGGGTGGGCAGGCCGATGCCGTCCGACAGCGCGGCCGCGATGCCGCGCAGGTGGGCGCCGCCGCCGGTGAGCGAGATCCGCTCGATCACGGCGCCGTCGTTGGTGGAGCGGAAGTACCCGACCGAGGTGCGGACCTCCGCGACCAGCGGGCGCAGGCCCTCGAGCAGGCCTCGGGCGACCTCGGGCGCGCCCTCGAGGCCGGCCTCCCACTTGATGTGCTCGGCCTCGGGGATGCTCACGCTGAGCCGGTCGGCCAGCTGCTCGGTCAGCAGCTCACCGCCCCGCGCCAGCGTGCGCACCAGCTTCGGCACGCCGTGGTCGTGAATCACGATCGTCGTCAGATGGGCGCCGAGGTCGACGACCGCCTCGACGGCCAGGTGCTCGTCGCCGATAGCCCGCAGCGTGCCGAACGCGGACAGGTCGACGCGGGCCACGCGCAGGCCCGCTCGGGCGACCGCGCCGGTCGCGATGCGAACCGGTTCGCGAGGCGTGGCCAGCAGCAGCCCGCGCACCATGTTCGTCTGCGGGTCCGGCGCGCCGAGCTGGCAGAAGTCGAGCACGACCTGATCGATCGGCAGCGCGACGATCTCCTTGGCCTGGAACGGCAGCGCCTTGGCGCGCTTGATCGGGTCCAGGTTGGGGACGGTCAGGTCGCGCACGAGCACCTGCTGGTTGGCGATGCCGAGAATGACGTTGTGGCCCTCGAACTTGTTGACCGACCACAGCTGCTTGATGGCGGCGGTGAGTGCGGCCGGCTCCTGCACCACGCCGTTCACCACGACGCCGCTGGGCAGGTCGATGCGGCCGACGCCGTGAATGGTGACCGACGGGCGACCCTCCAGGGTTCCCGGCGCGAGGATGGAGGCGCGCACCGCCGTGGCGCCGATGTCCAGGCCGATGGCGTGACCGTCGGGGTTGACCACCCCGACCTTGCCGATCCCGATCTGGCGATGCTTCATGTGCTGCTCCGGGGGAGAGAGGGTCAGGTCGGGTGGAGCGGGGTGTGCTCGGACGTGGTGGGCTCAGGGACTCTCACCGCTCGCCGGAGGCGGGGGTTCTCCGGCGAGCAGTGGCAGCACCTGCGCTGCGAGTCGAGGCGGGGCATCGCGGGGGATTTCGACGCCCCGCCTCAACGACTGCGGTGAATCAGCAGGTGGCGGTTGCCAGGCTCGTCGCGGCGGGGATTTGCTTGACTGAGCCGCCGGTGGCCGAGTTGTAGCAGTAGTACTTGCCACTGCCGTTGCTGTTGGTGCTGGAGATCATGAACGAGGTGGCCGGGCTTCCCACCGTGTACAGCATCGTCGTCCCACTGCTGACATTGATCGTCTGACCCGCGCAGGCTCCGTTGGTTGTGCCGGCGGTCGCGGTGGCAGGGTAGGTGGAGTTGTCGCTGTTGCACTGTTCGAGCACGCTGATTGCGCCGCGCAGGTCGGACATCGCCGACTTGTCGTTGGCGCCCTTGCGGTAGTTCAGGTACAGCGGGATGGCGATCGCGATCAGGATGCCGATGATCACGACGACCACCAGCAGCTCGATCAGGGTGAATCCGTTGTCACCCTCTTCGCGCTCCTCGCGGAGCTTGGCCAGACGGTTGAGCATAAGAGCCTCCTTGGCTCGTCGGGGCTCGGCGAGGAGTTTGCCGATGTGATTCCCTCGCGCGTGAAATCGACGTGAGATTCTGAATGCTTAGCTGGGAAGCCAAATTCGACGTCACGATTGGATAACGTGCCGCTGCGTGTCGGGTGGACAGCACAACGCCGGGCTCCCTCCCGGGTGCCCGGCGTCGTCCTTGCATAGGTGCGCGGCGGACGAACTTTCAGTTGGACTGGATGTGCTGGTAGATCGTGAACATCGGCAGGTACAGGCAGATAACCATGGTGCCGACGAGCACGCCCATCACGACGACCATCACCGGCTCGATCGCGGCGGTCAGCTGCTCGGTGGCCACCTCGACCTCGTGGTCGTAGAAGTCCGCGACCTTGTCCAGCATCGCGGAGACCTGCCCGGTCTCCTCGCCGACCTGCATCATCTGGGTGACCATCGCCGGGAAGACCGGGTGGTTCACCAGCGGCGCCGACATCGGCTGGCCGTCCCGCACCGACGCGGCCACGTCCTTCATCGCCTCGGTGATCACCGCGTTGCCGGTGGTGCCGCCGACGACGTCCAGCGCCTGCATGATCG
>JBOGDQ010000168.1:0-3766 GCA_050742975.1 Jatrophihabitantaceae bacterium | reverse complement strand
CGGCAGGTCGGCGCCGACGCGGTCTCCGCCGCCTGGCTGGTGCACCAGCATGGGGGGCGCTGGGATGGCAACGGTACCTGGACCCGGCTCGCGCCTGGTCAGGCCGACCCGACCGCCGGACGCATCTTCGACGGTCCGAGCGATGGGGCGCGGCTGCGACGCGGTGATCTGCTGCTCTGTGACGAGGCCGGCATGCTCGACCAGGACACCGCCCGGGCGCTACTGAGCGTCGCGGACGAGCGCGGCGCGCGTCTCGCTCTGGTCGGGGATCGGCACCAGCTCCCCGCGGTCGGACGCGGCGGCGTGCTCGACCTCGCCGTTCGCTACGCGCCGGCGGAGGCGCACCGGATGTTGGACACGGTGCACCGGTTCACCCGCGTCTCGGTCACCGCCGACGGCATCCGGATCACGGAGCCGGACGACGAATACGCGGCTCTCAGCCTTACGATGCGCACCGGGGCCGAGCCCGCTTCGGTGTTTGATGCGCTGCTCGAGCGGGGCCAGATGCAGGTGCATGGCAGTGATGCGGAACGGCTCACGGCGCTGGCCGAGAACGCAGCCGACGCTACCGCGAGCGGTAGCGCGACCGTCGTGGTCGCGGACACGCGCGAGCAAGTCGCCGCGCTCAACGCCGCGATCCGGGAGCGGCTCGTCGCCGCCGGGCTCGTCTCCGACGACGACCACTGCGTCGTGACCACAGCGGCGGGGGAGCGCGTCGGCACCGGTGACCGCGTCACGACCCGCCGCAACGACAGCAACCTTCAGGTGGCGAACCGAGACCAATGGACGGTCAGCGCCGTGCATCCCGACGGCACGATCAGCGTCGACGGCGATCACGGCGACCGCACCCTTCCACCCGACTACGTTCGCGCGCACCTGCACCTCGCCTACGCCTCAACCATCCACGGCGCCCAAGGCGACACCACCAACGCAGCCCATGTCGTGATCGGTGAGCACACCAGTGCGGCCGCCGCCTACGTCGCGATGACCCGCGGCCGCGAAACCAACGTCGCCCACCTGGTCGCCGACAACCTCGACGACGGACGCCGGCAATGGGTCGCGGTCTTCGGCCGGGACCGCGCCGACCTCGGCCCCGCGCATGCCGCCGAGCTGGCCGCCCAGGAAGCAGACCGGTACGCCCGCCTGCGACCGCTCGAGGAGGTCATCGACGAACTGCGGCAAGCGTGGACCATCGAGGCCAACGCGCAGACCCGACTCGACGACGCACGGCACCGACGCGACCTGCTGCGCGACATCCTCACCATCAGCGAGCACCGCGACGCGATCGTGCCCACCATGCGACGCGCTTACGACGATGCACGGGCCATGGCGGACACCAGTTCCGCGCGGTTGCGGCAGGTTGAACCGGTCGTGGTCGCGCACGCCGCCGAGCTCGCGTCGACACTCAAGTACGAGTGGGACGCTCAACGGCAGCCGGCCCGCGAGGCCGCGCAGACCGTCCGACACGGCGCCGGCCGACTCGGACAACGCCGCGGCGCCGTGCGAGACGCCCGCGAGCACCTCGAACACTGGGCACAGACCTGGCGGCCATACATTCCCGCCATGCCGGCCGACCCCGACCAGGTAGTCAGCTTCGCCGCCTGGTTCGACGACACCTCACGCCATCAGGCGGCCTTCGAGGCATACGCCCGGACCGCCGCCGAGCGCGCCTACCCCGACTACCTCGCAGCACAAGAGACGGCACAACACTCGAGCGCGGCGAAAAGCACGGCCTGGCACGAGCTGCGCCAGACCGAACAGCACTACTCGATGGCACTGCAGCACTACGGCACCCTCGGGATGGTCGACGACCCGGCTGCCCACCTCGCAAAGGTCGAACACGCCATCGCGAACGACAAAGCCGTGCTCGGGAACGCACGCGATCAGATCGCCTCCCTGCGCGCCGAACCGGCCCGGCGTGCCCAACCGGTCGACGTCCTCGACTTCGCCCGCACCCAATGGATCCTCGACCGCGAGCAACGCGCCGCATGGCAGGTCGTCCGCTCGGTCGCCGAGCGGGGGGTGGGGCGCGGGCTCCAGCCACGTGGTCCCGGGCGGGGCGGTGTGTCAGAAATTTCCCATGACGAACCCGGACGCGGCATCAGCCGCTGACCCGTGCCCTGACGCCGTGCGGCGTTTGCCCATCAGAGCCAGCCAACGTGGCCAACGACAGCCAACAAAGCGACAGCGGCGGATTCACATCAAAGTGCCCGCGCATGTCGTGTTTCCGCCCGCCGAAGTACTTGTACGGGGTGAGAGGGCTGTGCGACTAACGCCCTTCGGCGGCTGTCGTGGCATACCCCTGCGCTACAACCAGACCCGAGCTGGATCGAGAGGAGCAGAGCACGACCGACACCGACGCGGGCGAAGAAACTTCGACCAAACGCGTCCGGTAGCACCCACCGCGCCACCTTCAGGTAGCGACCGCAACCGACGAAAGGAACCGATCATGACTACCGACCACGAGAACCGGCACGACGACGACATCGACGACCTGCTCACCCTGCGCGAGGTCGCCGAACTGCTCCGCGTCCCCGAAGCCACCCTGCGGTACTGGCGCCACTGCAACAGCGGACCAAGCAGCCTCAAGGTCGGCCGGCACATCCGCTACCAGCGACGCGACATTCGAGCCTGGCTGAACCAACAACGCAGGAGTGGCAGCCCGGATGCCGCGTGACGGTCCGCCATATCCGGAACCTTCGCGAAGCGCTGACGCGGCTGGCTCCGCGAACAGGGCCGGTCCGCCACCACTTTGACGTCGCGCGGCGCTCCGCTTTTGGCGCGCGCGACTGCCGTACTCTTCGCCATCGCGAGGCGTGGCCACCGGGAGTACGATGAAAGTGGCTACCAGGGGGTGTTCATAGATGAACGTCGGGATCCGCGAGCTGCGCGACGGACTGAGTCGCCACCTTGCCGAGGTTCGAGCCGGCCGAACCGTGACCGTGACCGATCATGGCCAGCCGGTTGCGCGCATCGTCCCGGTGGGCGCCCCAACCGCGCTGGAGCGACTTCTTGACGAAGGACGAGTCGTCGCCGCGCGGACGCCGAAACTGCCCGCGCCGAAACCCCTCGCCACCGGCTCCGCCGTGAGCGACCTCATAGCCGAACAGCGTCGTTGATCGCGTACCTCGATACCTCGGCACTCGTGCCGATCCTGATCGAAGAGTCCAGCTCGCGAGCCTGCCAACGGCTGTGGAACGACGCGGACGACCTGGTCGTGGCTCGAATTGGCTACGTCGAGACCGCGGCGGCGCTGGCCGCTGCACGTCGCCTCGGAAGGCTGACGACGCGCCAGCAGCGCTTGGCGCTTCGCAGCCTGGACGAGCTCTGGTCGCAGATGCAGATCATCGAGATCGATCAACCGTTGGTGATACGAGCCGCGCACCTGGCCGACGCGCTGTCGCTTCGCGGCTACGACGCGGTCCACGCCGCGGCCGCCGAGTCGGTGGCGAACGGCCTCTTGGTTGCCGGCGCAGGTGACAGGCAACTCCTAGACGCCTGGCACCACCTGGGTCTTGCGACCTACGACACCAACGCCGGATAGAACCAATCTCAGTGTTCGATTCGGTGTCCGGAAGTTGATCTTCGCTGGTCCTTGGCTGGTCCTTGAGAGAGTCGCTTGCTGCCGGTGTCGATCACCGATAGCCAATCATCATGAAGCTACCTGAGGCCAATAATTTCGGGGCCTACAGGCATCTGTCAATGATCGCCAAGATCAGCCGCAAACGTCGTGAAAGGCATTCACACGGCAGGGGTCACTGGTTCG
>JBOGDQ010000167.1:0-33642 GCA_050742975.1 Jatrophihabitantaceae bacterium | reverse complement strand
GGGCGCAGTCGTTCGAGGCTCGTGAGCGGGCGAGCCGATAACGTGGCGCCTGCCATGTCCGACGTCTCGCAGTCGCGCCCCCGTGCCGGCTTCACCGGCGTGCTGCGGCAACGCGAGTTCGGCCTGCTCTGGCTGGCCGACGTCCAGTCCCTGCTCGGTGACCAGTTGGCGCGCGTCGCCCTCGCGGTGCTCGTCTACGACCGGACCGGCTCGGGCTTCGCGACCGCGGCGGTGTACGCGCTGACGTTCCTGCCGGCGTTGATCGGCAGCGTCCTGCTGGGCCCGATAGCCGACCGGATACCGCGTCGAGCCCTGCTGGTGACGGGCGATCTGGTGCGCGCCGGGCTGCTGGCGGTCATGGCGCTGCCGGGGATGCCGATCCCGGTACTGGCGCTCCTACTGGTTGTCGCCGTCCTCGTCGGCACGCCGTGGAAGGCGGCCGAGCGGGCCCTGATCGTCGACATGCTGACGGCCGAGGACTACGTGACCGGCACGGGACTGCGCACCGCGACCACGCAGGCCTCCCAGCTGCTCGGTTTCGCGATCGGCGGCGTCGCCGTCGCCACGATCGGCTCCCGGGCTGCGCTGGCGATCGACGCCGGGACGTTCCTTGTGTCGGCGATCGTGATCCGGGCCGGTGTCCGCACCCGGCCCGCCGCACACGTCAGGGACGGCGCGGCGGCACCGACCAGGTGGCTCGACGGGTCGAAGGCCGTGCTCCGGGACCGGCGGCTACGGCTGCTGCTCGCGCTGTCCTGGCTGCTCGGGATCCTGGTCGTCCCGGAAGCCCTGGCGGCCCCGTACGCGGCTCAGCTCGGCGCGGGGTCGCGCACCGTCGGGCTACTGCTGGCCGCCATGCCGGCCGGCGTGCTCGTCGGCAGCCTGGTGTACGCCCGGCTACTCAGCCACGCGACCCGGGCCGGTCTGCTCGGACCGCTTGCGGTGATCGCCGGGCTGCCGCTGCTCGCCTGCGCGCTCGACCCCGGAGTGGTCGTGACGCTCGTCCTGTGGTCCCTGACCGGCCTGTGCACCGCGTACCAGGTCCAGGTTGCGGTGGAGTTCGTGCGGACGATCGCGCCGGAGATCCGCGGGCAGGGCCTCAGCCTCGCCGCCGGCGGCCTGCTCGGCGTCCAAGGCCTCGGGATGCTGGCCGGCGGGGCCCTCGTGCTGGCCTTCGCGCCGAGCACGACCGTCGCGATCGCGGGCGCCACCGCAACCGTTCTCGGCGCCTGGTTCGCGCTGCTGCACCGGCGCGCACAGCGGCCCGGCGGTCTGCCCGCCGGGCCGCTAGCTGCTCGATCGGCTTAGTCCCAGTCCCAGTGCCTCAACACAACGCTCACCCCCATTCCCCGACGGGGCGGCTTGCGTCCGACTACCCTCCGTCGACGAACGTGATCTGCTAGGGCGCCCCAAAATCCCTTGTACTGCGGTAGGCTGCAAAACCACACATGGGCGTTACATCGGACCACAGAGAAGACCCTCCCTCGGTGGACCGGCGAGACGCTCGTGATGCCCGTCGGCCCTGGAGGGAGCCGTGCAAGTCATGATCCTGCACCCTCGCGCGCCTGACGAGAAGCGGCAGCGGGTTTCTGATGTCCGGCAATGGGCGTTGTGGTCGATCCCGAAGTCGGCGCGAGTCTTCCTTCTGGCCGCCGAAACGATCGCGGTGGGCGCCACGATCGGGCTGCTTCTCGACGAGCAGCGGACGGCCGCGGTGGCGCTGCGATGCACGATCCTGCTCATCCTGACGATCTGCCACACCGAGATCGGCAAGCGAGCCGAGCGGGTCAGGCGCTACCTCGGCGCCGGCAAGCCCGTGCCCCGGCCAAACCAGTTGTCGGTGTGGTCGTTCGCCGCGCTGCTGATCCTGCCCGCCGGGTGGGCCGCCGGCTTCATCGTCGTCCAGTACGGGCACGCGATGATCCAGCGGTGGCGTGAGCAGACGAGCAAACCGCACCGGCAACTGTTCGTTGCTGCGGCAGCAGTACTCGCGCAGCTGGCCGCGGCCGCCGTCCTCGACGAGGGCTCAGCGGGCGGTGTGTTGCGCGGCCAGCTGGTGGCGAGCCTGAGCGTGCTCACGGCCGCGGCGGTGTTCGCAGTAGTCAACCTCGGCGTGATCTTCGCCGGCATGTGGCTGGCGGCGCGGCCACCGTCCATCCGAGTCATGCTGCCGGACAGTGACGCACTGGGCTACGAACTCGCCTCGCTGGCCGTCGGCGTCGCCGTAGCCGAGATGCTGCTGCACACCCCGTGGCTCGCCTTCGTGACCCTGGTCCCGGTCGCGTACCTGCATCGCAGCTCGATGGTTAAGACGCTGCATCAGGCCTCGCGTACCGACAGCAAGACCGGCCTGCTGAACACCGCGGCGTGGATGGACCACGCGTCCGGCGTAGCCTCACGGTGCGCTCGAGCCGGGCAGCCTATCGCCGTCCTGGTCATCGACATCGACCGGTTCAAGACGATCAACGACACCGGCGGGCACCTGCTCGGCGACCGGGTACTCGTCGCCGTCGGCGCGTGCCTGCGCCGCGAGCTGCGCGGCCACGACGGGGTCGGCCGCTTCGGCGGTGACGAGTTCGTGGTCATCCTCGACGGGCTCGACCTGGCCGGCGCCGAGCTGGTGAGCAACCGGCTGCGCAACGCGCTGGGCGAGATCCAGGTCGAGAGCCTGCAGATCAGCGTCTCGATCGGCCTGGTGCACGCCGCGGCGCAGGAGCACCTCGCCGACGTCGAGCAGTTGCTGCAGCGGGCCGACTCGGCGCTGTACCGGGCCAAGGCGTCCGGTCGTGACCGGGTCTGCGTCGCCGAGAGCATCGGCGACTGACTTCCCCGTTTCCGTCGCGACGGACCATTAGCTCTGCGTGGCTCCGACGAGACCGAGGCGCGCTGCCTTGCTCGCGGCGGCTCCGCGCGTCGGTACCCGCAGTTTCGCGAGCACGGCCGAGACGTGGTGATCGACGGTCTTGGCCGAGATGAACAGCCGCTCGGCGATCTCGCCGTTGGTGTGATTGGAACAGATCAGAGCGAGCACCTCGCGCTCGCGATTCGTCAGCCCGAGCGGGTTGGCGCGGGTCGCCGCGCGCGCACCGACGGGTACGGATCGCAAGCCGAGCCGGCGCATCTCGCGCCGCGTGGCCCCGACGGCCGCCGTCGCGCCGAGCAGGTCGAAGCGCCGCAGCGCATCGCGCAATCCGGACTCGGTCCCCGAGTCGTAGCTCGCCAGCGCGGCGTCGTAGGGGCACGAGAGCCGATCCCAGGCGCGGAGACGTTACGACGTGCGCTACCTTCGCTACTGGGTCAACGAGCAGCGCGGCAAGATCTTCTGCCTCGTCGAGGCGCCGTCGGCCGAAGCGGCGTCGAGCGTGCATCGCGAGGCACACGGCCTGGTTGCCGACGACGTGTTCCAGGTCCAGGAAGGCTGCTGACCCGGGCAGATACGTCGGCGGCTACTCGCCCAGGTCGACGATCGCGGCGACCGGGCCGCCGCCGTCCGGGCCCTGGTGCGCTGCCGACACGGAGACGAAGACGGCCGGATCGCCGGTGACCGCCGCGGTCACGCCGCCGACGGCCGCCTTGATCTGCCGGTGCCAGTGCACGTCCGAGTCGTCGAGCATCGCGTTGCGCCGACCGCGGACGTGACCGTCCTGCGCCACCTCGCACTTGAGGAACACGTTCACCAGCCGGCCGTTCAGGTCGGACGCGTGCGGGCGCTCGGGCAGCTCGAGCCCGGCGCTGCGGATCGCGCTCCAGATGCCGTCCGCATCCAGCGCGTCCTGCATGACACCGTGCCCGATGCGGTAGCGGCCGCCGACCCCGGGGGCGTTGCCCACGACGACGACCTGCGCCCGGTCCAGCTCCACGCCGGACGAGCAGGACGCGACCGACGAGTAGAGCGAACGGTCGCGCAGCACGTCCTCGTCCCTCCATTGGACACGTCCATCGAGGTCAGGGTGTCCTCGGTGAACACGTCGTGGCCGCGGCTCTTCGCGTCGGAGATCGTGTCGATCGTGAGCAGCGGCGTCTTCGTCTGGACGTAGTGGACCTCGGCCGGATCGGTGATGCCCGCGCGCTCCATCGCGACCTTCACCGCGGCGGCGACCTTGGTGATCATCGCGGTGCGGCCGATGTCCTCGGGCAGCAGCACCTCGCTCATCGCGAAGCCGACAGTGAGGCGCGGCTCATCGGTCTGCACCGCCCTGCCGGCCGGCAGTGTCGCGAAGATCGTGGCATGCGGGCTGATCACGCCGTCGGTGCCGCCGGACCAGACGATCGGGACCTGCTTGACGGCCGCCTGGTCGCGCGTGCCCTTGGCCATCAGCACCTCGCGGAACGCGCGGTCGGCCAGGATGCGGGTGTAGTCGTTGACGCCCCCGTTGCCCTCGGTCTTTCCGATGACGGCGATGACCCGGTCCGCCTCCAGCACACCCTCGTCGATGAGCTTGGCCAGCTCGCTGGCGTCGGTGACGTTGTGCAGCGGGACCTTGCGAACCTCGATCGGCTCGGGCATGGCGGATCTCCTTGTGTGGTAGGCGATTTAGAGTTGTGTGCTAGGTGATTCAGGGAGTGACGACGGTGCCGGCGCTGCCTTCGAGCGCGGCGGTGATGTGGTGCAACGAGGTGATGGCCGCGCGCCCGCCGTGCTCGGCGAACCGGCACGCGGCGTCGACCTTCGGACCCATGCTGCCGTCGGCGAAGTGGCCTTCGGCTGCGAGCGCGCGCAGCTCCCGGACCGTGACGTTGCCGAGCGGCCGGGCGTCCGGCGTGCCCCAGCCGGCGACGGCCGCGTCGACATCGGTCGCGATCACCAGCAGGTCGACGCCGAGCTGGCCCGCGAGCATCGCGGCGGTCAGGTCCTTGTCGATGACCGCCTCCACGCCGCGCAGCTCGCCGGCGTCCTCACGCACGACCGGCACGCCACCGCCGCCCGCGCAGACCACGACGTAGCCCGCGTCGAGCAGCGTCCGAGCGGCGGGCGCCTCCAGGCACTCGATCGGTTCGGGCGAGGCGACGACGCGGCGCCAGCCCCGCTCGCCCCGGTCCTGCCAGGTCTGCCCGTGCTCGACCATCACCGCGGCCTCGTCGCGCGGCAGGTAGCGGCCGATCGGCTTGCTCAGCTCGGTGAAGTGCCGATCGTCGGCGGCGACGAGCGTGCGCGAGACCAGGACGGCGGTGTGGGTGTCGCTGCCCCGCTCGGCCAAGGCGGCGTCGAGCGCGTCCAGGATGAGGACGCCGATCGTGCCCTGCGTCTGCGCACCGCACCAGTCCAGCGGCACGGGCGGGACGACCGCGGCGGCGATCTCGTTCTTCACCAGCAGGTTGCCGACCTGCGGTCCGTTGCCGTGGGTCAGGACGACCTGCACGCCGGACGCGACGAGGTCCGCGACCGCGTCCATGGCGGCGACGATGGCAGTGCGCTGATCCTCCGGGCGGGCGCTGCCGTCGCGCGCCGTCATGGCGTTGCCGCCAAGGGCGATCAGGACTCGCATCGTTCGACGCTATCGAGGCCGCGAGGTACCGGGCACTGGCAACCTTCGCCCAAACAGCGCGGCGGGCGTGGCAGACGCGGAGTTGCGCGAGTGGTCGGTTACGGGCCGAGTGGCCACCTACAGGTGGCCACTCGCGTCACAAGTGACCACTCGCATCGGGAGCAGTCACAGGCCGAGGCGGCGGTACCGGTCGATGCGGGCGCTCACCAGCTCGCCGGTCGGCCGGCCGAACAGGGTCGCCAGCTCGTGCTCCAGGACGGTGCCGACCCGGTGCAGGAACGCGGTGGGCTCATCCGCCGCGTCGGGGTGCTCGGCGATGATCCGGTCGACGATGCCGTGCCTCAGCAGGTCGAGGCTGCGCACGCCCTGGGCCTCGGCCATCTCGGCCGCGTGCTCGACCGTGTGGAACCGGATCGCCGACGCGCCCTCCGGCGGCAGCGGCGAGAGCCAGGCGTGCTGCGCGCAGAGCACCCGGTCGGCCGGCAGCAGGGCCAGCGCGCCACCGCCGGCGCCCTCGCCCAGCAGCAGGCAGATCGTCGGGGCGTGCAGCGTCGCCAGCTCGGCCAGGCAGCGGGCGATCTCGCCGGCCAGCCCGCCCTCCTCGGCCTCCTTGCTCAGCGCGGCGCCGGCCGTATCGATGACCGTCACCAGCGGCAGCCGGAGCTCGGCCGCGAGCCGCATGCCGCGCCGGGCCTCGCGCAGGCCGGCCGGACCCATCGGACGATCGACGTAGCGACGGTCCTGGCCGAGCAGCACGCACGGCGCGGCACCGAACCGGGCGAGAGCCAGCAGCAGGCCGCGATCGAGCTCGCCCTGCCCGGTGCCCTGCAGCGGCGTCACGGTGTTGGCGGCGACCTTGAGCAGCGCGCGCAGGCCGGGACGCTCCGTGCGGCGCGAGCGCTGGATCGACTCCCACGCGGACGTCTCGGCGAGCGGCTCTCTCGGCAGCTCGGGGACGTCGGGCGGGCTCTCGCGACCGGCGGCGAGGACGGTGAGCGCGTCGATCGCGACCGTCCGCAGCACCTCGGGCGAGACGACCGCGTCGAGCAGTCCGTGCGAGGCGAGGTTCTCGGCCGTCTGCACGTCCTCGGGGAACTGCTCGCCGTACAGCGCCTGGTAGACCCGCGGGCCGAGGAAACCGACGAGCGCTCCCGGCTCGGCCGCGGTGACGTGCCCGAGCGAGCCCCACGACGCGAAGACGCCGCCGGTCGTCGGGTGGCGCAGGTAGACGACGTACGGCAGGCCGGCCGCCTTGTGCGCCGTGATCGCGACGGAGATCTTGACCATCTGCAGGAACGCGACGGTGCCCTCCTGCATGCGCGTGCCGCCCGACGTCGGGGCAGCGAACAGCGGCAGACCCTCCGCCGTCGCTCGCTCGACGGCGCGCACCAGCCGCTCGGCCGCGGCGACTCCGATCGAGCCGGCCAGGAAACCGAACTCACACATGACGATCCCGACGCGCCGCCCGCCGAGCAGCGCCTCGCCCGTGACGACCGACTCGTCCAGGCCGGTCTTGCTGCGGGCGTTCGCAAGCTCGTCCAGGTAGGCCTGTTCCGGTGGCCCGTGCAGGCCGAGCGGCGGCAGCACGCCGTCGTCCCAGCGGGTGAACGTGCCGGGATCGACGACTCGGTCGACCAGCTCGCGCGCGCTGATCCGCGTTGTCACGGCGAGCACCGGAGTCTGCTGTCGTGGATCTTGTTGCGTGTGTGGCGCCCGGGCCGCCGTTGCGCAACAAGATCGGCGCGGGTGCTCATCGCTGCTAACTCGCTCCGGCGAGCCACGCGCGGATGGCGGCCCCGTGCTGGTCGAGGACGGGCGGCGCCTCGTTCACCTCGCGACCGCCCGCGTACGGCACGCCGTCGAAGCGCAGTGGCGGTCCGGGCAGCGTGATCGTCCCGAGCGCCGCGTGCTCGACGTCGACCAGCAGGCCCTGCGAGCGGGTCTGCTCCCACGTATAGACGTCCTCGAGGTCGCGCACCTTGCCGGCGGGGACCCCGAGCTCGTCCAGCCGGGCCAGCAGCTCCGCGGCGGCGTGCTTGGAGAAAGCCTCGTCGACGGCGGCGAGGACGGCGTCGCGGTCGGCCACCCGCTGGGGATTTCGCGCCCACTCCGGGCGACCCAGGTCGAAGGCCGGCGCGAACCGCCGCCATAGCCCGTCGCTGCCGACCGCGATCTGCACGATGCCGTCGGCCGCGTGGAACAGCCCGTACGGGCAGATCGACGGATGGTGCCCGCCGGTCGCACGAGGAACCTCACCGGCCACCGTGTAACGCGTCCCCTGAAAGGCATGCACGCCGACGATGGACGCCAGCAGGCTGGTGCGAACGACCCGTCCGCGACCGGTGGTGCCGCGCTCGTGCAGGGCGGCGACGACGCCGTACGCCCCGTACATCCCGGCCAGCAGGTCGCCGATCGGAACGCCGACCCGCGTCGGCTCGTCGCGCGACGGCCCGGTGAGCGACATCAGGCCTGCCTCGCCCTGCGCGATCTGGTCGTAGCCGGCCCGGGAGCCCTCCGGCCCGTCGTGCCCGAAGCCGCTGATCGACAGGATCACCAGGGCCGGGTTGAGTTCGTGCAGCGTCGCGACGTCGAAGCCGAGCCGGTCCAGCACCCCGGGACGGAAGTTCTCGACGAGCACGTCGGCGCGCTTGACCAACGCGGTCAGGGTGTCGCGTCCGTCGTCGCTCTTCAGGTCGAGCGCGATCGACTCCTTGTTGCGGTTGCAGGACAGGAAGTAGGTCGAGTGCTCGTGACCGTCTGTGCCCGGCATGAACGGAGGACCCCAGCTGCGGGTGTCGTCGCCCCCGTCCGGCGACTCGACCTTGATCACCCGCGCGCCGAGGTCGCCGAGCATCATCGCCGCGTGCGGCCCGGCCAGGGCGCGGGACAGGTCCACGACGAGCAGCCCGTCCAGCGGTCCGCTCATGCGCTCTCCGCCCTGGTCGCATCGGTCTCAGTTGCCGCTGTTGATCGGGTTCTCCCCGCGGCGCGCCGGTTCTGAGGTGCCCAACCGGTGTCCAGCGGGGAAAACGTGATCCACCGAGCGCGGCTACCCGCAGTCGGTCCGCTCGTATCTGGTCCGCTCACACCCGATCCGCTCACACCCGGTCCGCTCACACCCGATCCGCTCACACCCGATCCACCTCCGCCGACGTCGCCCCGCCGGAGAGCCTGGCATACCCCGGGCCGCGGTCGAAGAACGGCTCGTCGCCGGTGCGCCCCGCCCGAAGCGAGTCGCGCAGCGCGGCCGTCGCGTCGACGTCGACGGCCGGAGAGTCGTCCGTGCCGATCACGACGACGCCGTAGTCGTCCCGCGCGGCCTGGCGTGACACCTTGCCCCACAGCACATCGCGGACCACCGCGTCCGCCGACCGCTCGAGCGGATCGCCCCAGCCACCACCACCGGTGGTGCGGATCCGGACGAGCGTCCCGGCCGGCAGGAACTCCGCGTCGACGAGCGCGTCCACGTCGTGCTCGGCCGGCCCGCCCGGGTCGACGGTCACCGCGAACGGACGGCCGGCCCGGCCGCCACGAACGCCCCAGCACGCCAGGATCGAACGGTCGGCGATCGACATGAAGTGCGCGTCCTTGCGCATCCGGATGTGCTTGTCGTACCCGAGCCCGCCGCGGAACTGACCGGCGCCGCCGGAGTCGACCGCGAGCCCCAATCTCTCGACCGTGAAAGGGAATCGAGCCTCGGTGAACTCGGTCGGGAGGTTGCGCGAGTCGGGGACGACGTGGATGGTGTCCTCGCCGTCGGCGTAGTAGCGCCCACCCGATCCACCGCCGAGCACCTCGCGCATCAGGTACGGCTCGCCGGCATCGTCCAGACCGTAGACACCGGTGTACCGGATCGTCTCCTGGTCGGCCGGCATCCGCCCGTCCACCGCCTTGGCCACCACCCCGGCGAGCACGCCCAGCAACCGCAGGATGACGAACGTCCGGGCGTTGGTCGGCGCCGGGAAGATCGGCGTCAGGAGCGTGCCGGGCGGCGGGAAGCGCATGTCGATCAGCTCGACGATGCCCTCGTTGACGTCCAGCTCGGCCATCCGCTCCGGCGTGTCCGCGAGGTTGCGCAGGATCGGGGCCAGCCACTTTTTCAGAAAGTTCCCGTCGGCGTAGTTGCCGCAGTGGTTGATCGGACCCCTGGCCTGCGGGGCGGTGCCGGTGAAGTCGATGATCAGCTTCGGCTCGTCGGTCTTGGTCAGCGTGATCCGCTGCGTGTGCAGCTTCGGCTCATCGACGCCGTCGTGCTCGGCGTAGTCCTCCCACGTCCAGGTGCCGGTCGGGATCTTCGACAGGATCTCGCGGCGGTACGTCTCGGCCGTCCCGGACACGATCGCGTCGAAGCACGCCTCGACGGTGTCCCGTCCGTATCGCTCGAACAGCTCGGCAAGCCGGCGCGAACCCATCAGGCAGGCCGAGCACTCGGCGTCCAGGTCGGCGGCCAGCGAGTCGGGCATCCGCGAGTTGCGCGTCATGATCGACAGCGCCGCACGATTCGGGACGCCCTGGTCCCACAGCTTGATCGGCGGGACCATCAGCCCCTCCTCGAAGACGCTGGTGGCGTGGCTGGGCATCGAACCGGGAACGCCGCCGCCGATGTCGTCGTGGTGGCCGAACGCCTGCACGAACGCGACCACCGCATCCTCGTGGAATACCGGCACGGTGACGCACAGGTCGGGCAGGTGGCCGATCCCGCCCTCGGACCGGTACACGTCGTTGTGGAAGTAGACGTCGCCCGGACGCATCGTCACCAGCGGGAAGTCGCGCGCGACCGGGTGCACGAGCGCGCTGTACGAGCGGCCGGTCAGCTTGCGCAGCGCGCGGTCGTGGATGCCGGCACGGAAGTCGTGCGCGTCGCGGATCATCGGCGAGCGCGACGTGCGCCCGATCGCGGTCTCGACCTCCATCTCGATGGACGCCAGGCTGCCGGCGACGATCTCGAGCAGCACGGGATCGACGCTCGCGGTGCCGTCGGTGAGCGCGGTCATCGCGCCGCCTCGGTGACGAGCAGGTTGCCGAACGCGTCCACGCGCGCGGTGAACCCGGGGTGCAGGGGAATCGTCGAGCCGTACTCCTCGACGATCGCCGGGCCGTCGAGAAGCGAGCCGGGCGCGAGGTCGGGCCGCCAGTAGATCGCGGCGTCGACGTACCCGGCGTCGGCGTCGAAGCAGACCGGGCGCGTGCCGGTGCGTGCCTTCTCCGGATCCGCGTCCCCGGGCGGCAACTCGCGCAGGTCGGGTCGGCGGATCGGCCCGATGCCCGAGACGCGCAGGTTCACCCACTCGACCGGCTGGCCCGCGTCGTCGCGGAAGTCGTAGCCGTACAGGGCGCGGTGCGCGTCGTGGAACTGCCCGGCGACCTCAGGCAGGTCGAGCACGTCGCCCACCGGCACGCGCACCTCGAACGCCTGGCCGAAGTAGCGCAGGTCGGCCGTCCGGACGAACCGGCGCTCGGCCGACACGAACCCCTCGGCGGCGAGCGCGGCCCCGGCCTGCTCCTGCAGTTGGGCGTAGATCGCCTCGGTGGCAAGGGGATCGAGGTCGTCGTGACGGTGGACGGCGGTGCGCACGTAGTCGTTCTTCACGTCGACGGTCAGCAGCCCGAACGCCGACACGTTGCCGGGGTCAGGCGGCACCAGCACCCCGCGCAGGCCGAGGATGTCGATCAGCCGGCACAGCAGCAGCGAGCCCGACCCGCCGAACGTCGTCAGGGTGAAGTCGCGGACGTCCAGGCCGCGCTTGACCGTGATCTGCCGGACCGCGTTGGCCTGGTTCCACGCCGAGATCTCCAGGATCCCGGTGGCGCAGGCGGCCGCCGCGATACCCAGCCGGTCCGCGAGTTCGGCCAACCCGCGCGAGGCGGCATCGACGTCCAGCGGAACCTCACCGCCGAGCAGGTGCGGCGGGATCCGACCGAGCACGACGTGCGCATCGGTGACCGTGACCTGCGTGCCGCCCTTCGCGTAGCACAGCGGCCCGGGGTCCGCGCCCGCCGACTTGGGGCCGACCTTGAGCGCACCCTCCGGCGACACCCAGGCGATCGAGCCGCCTCCGGCGCCGACCGTCACCACGTCGATCATCGGGATCTTGGACGGGTACGCGCCGATCGTGCCCTCCGTCGTCAGCGTGGGCTCGCCGTCGAGCACGACCGAGACGTCCGTGGACGTGCCACCACCGTCGCACGTCAGGACGCGATCGAAGCCGGCGTTGCGCGCGATCAGCGCGGCGCCCAGCGCACCGGCCGCCGGGCCGCTCAGCACCGTCGTGATCGGCTGGTGCACGACCTCGTCCGCGGACAGCACGCCGCCGTTGGACTTCATCACAAAGAACGGCAGCGCCGCGTCCGCCACCTCGTGCAGCCGCGACGCGATCGAGCGGACGTACTGCGACACCTTCGGCTTCACCGCAGCGTCGACCAGCGTCGTCATCGACCGTTCGTACTCGCGGTACTCGCGCAGCACCTGCGAGGAGATCGATACGACGGCGTCGGGGTGTTCGCGCGCGATGACCTCGCGCATCCGCTCCTCGTGCTCGGGGTTCGCGTAGGAGTGCAGGAAGCAGACGCCGAGCGTGTCGATACCGTGCTCGCGGAACCAGCGCGCGACCTCGACGGCCCGTTGCTCGTCGAACGGGCGCAGCTCGGAGCCGGTGTGGTCCAGCCGACCACCGACCGTCTTGACCAGGTGCGCCGGGACGATCCGGTCCGGCGTGACCCAGAAGTAGGAGTTGCCGTAGCCGTCGGGCACCGACTGCCGCGCGATCTCCAGGATGAACTCGTAGCCCTCGGTGGTGATGAACCCGAGCGTGCCGACCTTGCCCTCGAGCAGCTGGTTGGTCGCGACGGTGGTGCCGTGGCTGACCGCAGCGAGCGAGTCGCCGGGCTCGCCGAGCAGCCCCAGCACCTTGTGGATGCCGGTGATGAACCCCTCGGCCGGATCGGCGGGAGTGGACGGCGTCTTGGTGCTCGTCAGTTCGCCGGTGCTCTCGTCGAACGCGACGACATCGGTGAACGTGCCGCCGGTGTCGATGCCGATCCGGATGTGGCCCATGACGACGAGTCAACTGGCCGGGCACCCCGAACTCGTCGGCAGTCATTGCCGAAAGGGTGCGGGCCGGACCGTGGATATTGCGCGAGCGTTGACATCGCCGGGTTGCAGGTAGTACGCCTGAATCATCCCATTCGTTCGAAATGGAGCGATCATGAAGCGTTCGCGCAGCCTGCCCGCCCTCGGTGCACTCATCCTGGCCGCGCCCCTCGTCCTGGCGCCCAGCGCGACGGCCGGCTCGCGACACCACCAGCCGCGGGACGTGAAGCAGTCGGTCGCGACGGGTACAGGGGGCGCGGTCGCGTCGGCGGAGTTCCACGCCAGCGAAGCGGGCATCGACGTCCTGCGGCACGGCGGGAACGCGATCGACGCCGCGGTCGCGACGGCCAGCACGCTCGGTGTCACCGAGCCGTTCGTGGCCGGTCCGGGCGGCGGCGGCTTCATGCTTATCTACCTGGCCAAGACGCATCAGGTCCTCACCATCGACGGCCGCGAGCAGTGCCCCGCCGCCTGCAACCCGCAGCTGTTCATCGACCCGGCGACCGGCAAGCCGCTGGCGTTCGAGGAGGCCCGCCACTCCGGCCTATCGGTGGGCGTGCCCGGCCAGCCGGCGACCTGGGCGACCGCGGTGAGCAGGTACGGCAAGCAGAGCCTGGGCGCCGACCTGCGCCCGGCCGTCAAGCTCGCGCAGCACGGCTTCACGATCACGCCGGAGTTCGTGCAGGAGGAGCAGGTGTCATTACCTGACCTGCAGGCGTTCACCAGCAGCCGCAAGCTGTTCCTGACCAAGGACGGTCAGCCGCTGCCGGTCGGTTCGACGCTGCGCAACCCGGATCTGGCGAACACGTACCGGTTGCTGGGCCGGACCGGGACGAAGTACCTCTACGGTGGCCCGCTCGGCCGCGAGGTCGCGCACACGGTGCAGCACCCACCGGTGTGGAGCGGCACGCCGTTCACCGTCCGGCCGGGCATCATGACCGCCCGCGACATCGCCAACTACGCCACCAAGGTTCAGCCGCCGACGCACGTGAACTACGGCGGCCTGGACGTCTATGGCATGGCGCCGTCGTCCAGTGGCGGCATCACGACCGGCGAGGCGCTGAACATCCTGTCCGGCTACGACCTCAACTCCGAGCCCCGCGCGCAGGCGCTGTTCCAGTACCTCGAAGCCAGCCGGCTCGCATTCGCCGACCGCAATGCCTACATCGGCGACACGGCCTACGAGCCGGTGCCGCAGCAGGGCCTGCTCGACCCTGCCTTCGCCGCGACCCGGCGCTGCAAGATCGGCGACACCGCGCTGACCTCGCCCGTCGCGCCGGGCACCCCGTTCCCGCCGTACGCGCCGTGCTCCACCGCCTCGTCCGCGGCCAACCCGGTGCACGAGGGAACCCAGACGAACCACCTCGTGGTCGCCGACAAGTGGGGCAACGTCGTCAGCTACACCAACACGATCGAGCAGATCGCGGGCAGCGGCGTGACCGTTCCGGGACGTGGCTTCCTGCTCAACAACGAGATGACGGACTTCGACTTCGCGCCCGCGTCGCCGACGACCTACGACCCGAACCTGCCGGCGCCCGGCAAGCGGCCGCGCTCGAGCATGAACCCGACGATCGTGCTGAAGGACGGCACGCCCGACTTCACCGTCGGCTCGCCGGGCGGCGCCACGATCATCACGACCGTGCTGCAGATCATCCTCGACCACGTCGACTTCGGGATGTCCCTGCCCGACGCGATCGCCGCACCGAGGGTGAGCCAGCGCAACGCCGCGACGTCGGACGCCGAGCCGGACTTCTACAACAGCGCGCTCGCTGCGCAGTTGACGTCGCAGTACGGCGAGCAGTTCAAGGAGGTCACCGGGCCGGTGCTGCCGTTCGATCAGTGGATCGGCAACGCGACCGGCATCGACTTCCTCGGGCACGGACGGTTGCAGGCGGCCGCCGAGCCGGTGCGCCTCGGCGGCGGCAGCGCCCTGGTCGTCAACCCGAACTGAGCGCGCGACACTGGCGGGCATGGCGGTCAGGCGAAGCGCGGGCATCCTGCTGTTCCGACGGGTGGACGCCGGCATCGAGGTGCTGCTCGGGCACATGGGCGGGCCGTTCTTCGCGCGGCGCGATGCAGGGGCGTGGTCGGTCCCGAAGGGTGAACTCGAACCGGGCGAGCAGGCCGAGGCCGCGGCCCGCCGCGAGTTCGCCGAGGAGCTCGGGCTGCCGGTCCCGGACGGCGCGCTGCTCGAGCTCGGCGACGTCACGCAGAAGAACGGCAAGGTGGTCACCGTATGGGCCCTCGAGGCCGACCTCGACCCGGCGGCGGTGGACCCGGGCACGTTCGAGATGGAGTGGCCGAAGGGCTCGGGGCGCATTCAGCAGTTCCCCGAGATCGACCGCGCCGCCTGGCTGGCGGTCGAGGCCGCGCGAGCCAGGATCGTCCAGGCCCAGCAAGGCTTTCTTGACCGATTGGCAGCTCTGGTCGAACGAGGCTAACGGCCGAACCAGCGGGCGCGGCGGACGTCAGCGAACATGCGCTTCTCGGCCGCGATGTCGACCGACGGCGCGGTGAACAGCGCCGTCGGCGTCGCGCCGGACAGGAAGTTGACATCGACGCGTGCGACCGTGCCGCCACCGGTCTCGATGTAGCAGATCGCACCACCCTGGTACGGCTCCGGTGGCGTGCCTGCGCCCAGCCGCGCGATCAGGACGTCGGCCAACGTGGCCGCCTCGCCCTCGGCGATGGACCCGGCGCGCGGCACCGGCGCGCTCGTCACGTCGCCAATCGCGTACACGTCCGGAAACCGGGTCGCGAAGGTGGCCGTGTCGACGGCGATCCAGCCGTCGTCGGTCAGGCCCGACTCGACGACGACGGGCGGGGCGCAGTGAACCGGGATGCCGAGCAGCAGGTCGCAGGGCACCGTCGAGCCGTCGCCCAACTGCAGCACTTTGGACGCCTGGTCGTAGCCGGTCACGCGGGACGCCGGCCGGTATCGCACGTCGCGCTCGACCAGCAGGTCGACGATCGCGGCCGAGGTGTCCTGGGAGATCGGGATCGGCATCGGCATGGGCGTCACCAGATGGATGGTGCAGCGGTTCCGGATGCCGCGCCGGGTCAGGTAGTCGTGCAAGAGCAACGCCGTCTCGTTCGGGGCCGGCGGGCACTTGAAGAACGGCCCGAGGACGCTGACCACGACGTCGCCGGACTCGAAGCGCGCCAGGGCGTCGCGGGTGCGCTCGGCGCCCTCCGGCGAGTAGAACTCGTGGCCGCCCTCGACCAGCCCCGGCGTGGCCGCCGGATCGAGGTCGGCACCGAGGGCGACGACGAGGATGTCCGCCTCGTGGGTGGCCCGGTCGGTGACGACGCTGCGCCGTTCGGGGTCGATCGACACGACGCGTTCCTGGCAGAACTCGACTCCGGGCGCGGCCAGGTCGCGATAGGGAAGGCGGACCTCGGCCAGTTCGCGCCCGCCGAACATCACGTCCAGTTTCGAGAAGCCGAAGACGAACGAGTCACTCTGGTCGACCAGCGTGATCCGCACCGCGTCGCCGAGCCGCTCGCTCAGCCGCGTGGTCAGCTCGAGCCCACCGAAACCCGCACCGAGTACCAGCACACGTGTCGCCATGCGAGGCAACGCTAGCCCATGTGACAAAGGGCCGAACCCCGCACAATTGCGCGCCAATCGTGCCCTGCCCGGCGATTCGGCCCGTCGACGCCGGGCCCTGGTTCTGCTCTGATTGAGCGGACCTCTGCTTCGGAGCCGCCCGTGAGCACAACCCATCGGCACCAGGTCCGGATAGCGCCGGCCGCCCGCACGCGCCGGACCGTCGAGTTCGGCGGTGCGGTGGCGATCGCGGTCATCGCCGTCGTCGTGGTCGGCGGGTACGGGTTCGGTTGGAAATGGACCGGCCTGTCCAGCTCGGTCACGCTCTGGGACTGGCTCCAGGTACTCGCGCTGCCGATCGGGCTCGCTGTCGGCCCGCTGCTCTGGCGCCATCGCGAGCGGATGACCCGCCGGCACCACACGGTGATCGGCACCGTCCTCGTCGCCTTCGCGGTGCTCGTGCTGACCGGCTATCTCGTGCCGATGAGCTGGACCGGCTTCACCGGCAACACGCTGTGGAACTGGCTGGAGCTGACGCTGCTCCCGCTCGTCGTCGCCTTCGCCGCGCTGTGGGCCGACCTGCGCGCGCTCCACCGCAAGCACGTGGCGCTCGGCGCAGCTGTGCTCGTCACGTTCGCGGTGCTGGTGATCTGCGGCTACCTCGTGCCGTGGTCGTGGACCGGGTTCACCGGGAACACCATGTGGGACTGGATCAAGCTGCTGCTGCTGCCGATCCTCGTGCCGATCGTCCTGGTGCCCGCGGTGACATCCCGGATGGCCGGTCGGCTGGGCGGCGGCGACCGCGACAACGCGCAGGCCTGACACTCAGAGCGACAGGACGTGCTGCTCGGTGCTCTCGGCGACCACCCTGCCCGACGCGATCACGTACCGCGGCGCGCTGTGCCGCGTCACCACCTCGCGCACCGTCGAGCCGTCGAGGACGACCAGGTCGGCGTTGGCGCCGATCGTGAGCGAGTGCCCGCTGATTCCCATGACGCGCGCCGCGGTTGTGGTGACCGCGTCGAGCAGCGCGTCCAGGCGGGCGCCGGTGCTCGCGCCGAGCAGGTGCGCAGCGAGAAAGACGACCTCGAGCAGGTTCTGCCGGCCGAACGGGTAGTACGCGTCCTCGCAGTCGTCCTGCCCGAGCGCGACCGGCAGCCCCTCGCCGAGCAGGTCGAACACCGGCAGGTGCAGCGGCCCGGTGTGCGGATCGCTGACGAAGCCCAGCCCGGCCTCGCGGGCCAGCCGCGCAAGCCGCAGCAGCGACGGCGCGCGGTACTGGCTCAGCGCCCGCGCATGGTTCGCGACGCCGCGCCCCTGCAGCCCCAGCCGGATCAGCTCCGACGCCAGCATCTCGGTCGTCCGCAGCGACGGATCGCCGGCGTCGTCGACGAGCATCGCGACCCGGCGATCGTGCGTCGCGGCCAGCTCGCACATCCGACGGACATGCTCGCGCGCGTCGGCGTCGGTGTGCTCGATCCACGGGATGCCACCCACCACGTCGGCGCCGAGCTCGATCGCCTCGCGCACCAGCTCCTCCGCGCCCGGATCGCGCAGCAGGCCGTCCTGCGGGAAGGCCACCACCTGCAGGTCGATTACGCCCCGGAGCTCGTCGCGCAGCTTCAGCAGCGGGCGGACACCGCGCAGCCCGGCGCGGGTGTCGACATCGGCGAACGCCAGCACGTGCCGGACACCGAAGCGCACCCCGGACAGCAGGCAGCGCCGCGCGTTCGACTCGATCGTGACTTCGTCATAGGAGTCCTTGACGGCCGACGCGATCTCGATGGACGCCATCGACGCGCCCATCGAGCCGTCGGTGTAGGCCGCGACCGCCGCGTCGCCGATGACGTCGAGCGTGTACACCTTGTCCAGGTGCAGATGGGGATTGACGAACGACGGGGTGACCAGAGCGCCGTGGGCGTGGACGACGCGCGCCCCGTCGAGCGAGTGGTCGTCGATGGCGGCGATCCGGCCGCCGCGGATCCCGATCCAGCGCGCACCGTCCACGCCGCGCAGTGCCGCTCGCGCGACGACGAGCTCGTACGGCTCAGTCGACGATGTCATCGGGCCGGCCGCCGCGCACGAACGACGTCGCCGCCTCGCCGAGCAGCGCGTCCCCGTAGCGCTTGATCAGCGCGAGGTTGCGGTCGGCCAGGTGATCGAACGGCTGCGGGATCGACGACCCGGGCGTGAGCGAGGAGAGCGCGGTGTCCGGATCCAGCCGCGCCGACACCCAGCACTCGTGCGAGGCCGCCCGCGCCACCACCTCGGCGATCGGCGTGACGATCATCGAGTTGCCGAAGTAGATGACGCCGGCCGGGTCGATGCCGGTGGCGTTCGCGCCGATCACGTAGACGTGGTTGTCGTACGCGCGGGCCCGGTTGGTCAGCTCCCACAGATCGGCCGAGCGCAGTAGCGCCGATGGCCGGCAGATGATCTCGGCACCCTTGATCGCGGTGATGCGCGACAGCTCCGGGTAGTCGCCGTCGAAGCAGATGATCACGCCGATCCGGCCGAGCGGGGTGTCGACGACGCAGATGTCCTCGCCCGCGGTCACCCAGCCGCCGCGGTCCGCGCGCTCGCCGCCGAAGGGGTGCGTCTTGCGGTAGACACCGAGCACGTCGCCGGACGGGCCCAGCACCACCGCCGCGTTGTGCACGATGCCGCGGGCCGGTCCGCGCTCGTAGCTGCCGACGACGAGGTGGACGCCGAGCTCGGCCGCGACCGCGGTGAACGGCTCGAGCACCGGGCCCGGGATCGGTGAGACGAGGTTCCACAGCGTGTTGACGTCGACGCCCGGGGTGAAGCCGGTCGTCACCGACTCCGGCAGCACGACGAGCTCGGCTCCGGTGGCCGCCACACATTCGCGGACGAGCGTCACCGCGTGCGCGCAGTTCGTCGCGATCGACGCGGCGGTGAGCGGGCCGGGCGCCGGCGCGACCTGGACGGCGGCAACGGTGACCGCACGCATCAGCGCCGCCGGCCGAGCAAGCCCCCGGCGAGCACGCCGGTGAGGGCGATCGCGGCCCCGACGAGCAGGCCCCGTACGAAGCCGTCGTTGCCGGCGGCGCGGGCCGGTGCGACGAACACTCCGGGCTCCGCGGCCGGCGCCCCGGGACTCGCCGTTGGCGTCGCGGCCTTCCCCGTCAGCACGTCGTCGACCGAGGCGAAGAACTCGCCGGCCATCTTCTTCGCGACGCCGACGAGCATCCGCTGTCCCACGCCCGCAACGACGCCACCGACCACCGCGTCCGCGTCGTAGCTCAGCCTCGTCGACCCGTCGCCGGCGTCGGCGAGCGAGACCCGAACCTCGGTGCTGATCGTGCCCGGTCCGCCGGCGCCGGACGCCTTCATCAGGAACGAGTTCGGCACCTGCTGGTCCGACAGTGCGACCTCGCCCGCGTACGTCCCCCTGATCGACGCGACACCCGCGGTGACGACCATCCGGTACGAGTCGGGACCGGTCGCCTCCAGCCGCTCGCAGCCCGGGATCGTCCGCACCAGGACGGCCGGATCGTTCAGCGCCTTCCACACGTCCTCGATGGGCGCGTGCAGGGTGGCGTCGCCACTTACCTTCATGTGTGCTCCTTCTGGCGGCGCAGCTCGAACAGTTCTGACGGGGAGATCGGCATGGACGTGATGGTGATGCCCTCGGCGTCCTCGATGGCCGACGCGATCGCGGCCGCACCCGGGATCACGCCCGCTTCGCCCGCGCCCTTGATGCCCAGGGGGTTCAGCGGCGACGGCGTCACCAGGTGATCGATCTCGATCTTCTCGGGTACCTCGCTCACGTACGGCATCAGGAAGTCCATGAACGATGCGTTCTGCAGTTGCCCGGCGTCGTCGTAGGCCATCCGCTCGTACAGCGCACCGCCGACGCCCTGCGCTACCCCGCCGTGGATCTGCCCCTCGACGATGCGCGGGTTGATCAGGTTCCCGCAGTCGTGCACGACGCAGTAACGCAGGATCTTGATCTCGGCCGTGTCCGGATCGGTCTCGACGACGACGGCGTGCATGCCGCTCGCGAACGTCGACTGCATCGGCGAGAAGAACTCGCGGCCCTCGATGCCCGGCTCGTCGCCCTCGGCCACCGGCGGCCTGCTCGTGTCGCCGACGGCGAACTGGGTGGCCGCCTGCGCGGCGTCGTCGAAGGCGTAGCGCAGCGGGTTGGACAGAACAGCCACCGTAGCAAGGGAAATCTCGGCGCCCGGAGATCCTGCCACCCGCACGATGCCGTCGACGATCTGCAGGTCCTCCGGGTTCGCCTCCAGCGCGTCCGCGGCGACTCGCAGCGCCTTCGCACGGGCGGCCCGCGCCGCGAGCGCGATCGCCGAGCCGCTCATCACGGCCGCGCGCGAGGCGAATGTCCCTACGGCGTAACCGAATCGGCGCGTATCCCCGGTGACGACCTCGACGTCGCCGATCGGCACACCGAGTTCGTCGGCGACGATCTGCGCGAACACCGTCTGGTGCCCCTGGCCCTGGCTGGTGAGGCCGGTCGCGACCTTGACCTTGCCCGACGTCTCGACGACGACGTGCGCGCCCTCGTACGGGCCGACGCCGGTTCCCTCGACGTAGCAGGCCAGCCCGATCCCGACCCGGCGGCCGTCCGCGCGTGCTGCCTCGCGCACTGCCTCGAACTCGTCCCATCCGACGAGCTTCTTCAGCTTGTCCAGCGAGGTCGGGTAGTCGCCCGAGTCGTAGATGAGCGGCCGGCCGTCCTGGAAGATCAGCCCGTGGTCGTAGGGCATCTCGTCCGGCCCGATGAAGTTGCGCTGGCGCACGACGGTCCGGTCCAGCTCGAGCTCACGAGCTATCGCGTCGATCACGCGCTCCATCACGAACACGCCCTGCGGCCGACCGGCACCACGATAGGGCGTCACGATAAGGGTGTTCGTGTACAGCGAGTCGAACTCGACGCGGTAGTTGGGCGTGCGGTAAGGGCCGAGCAGCTGGGTCGAGGTGATGATCGGGACGATCAGGCCGTACGGGATGTACGCGCCGTGGTCGTGCCAGAAGCGCACGTCCAGCGCGCTGATCACGCCGTCGCCGTCGAACCCGACCCGCACGTGATGCAGCTGCTGGCGCTCGTGGGCGCTGGAGATGAAGTGCTCGCGCCGGTCCTCGACGAACTTCACCGGTTGTGAGAGCAGCCGCGCCGCCCAGGGCACCAGCACCTCCTCGGGCCAGGGGTGCACGATCTTGACACCGAAGCCGCCGCCCACGTCCGGCGTGATCACGTCGACGTCCACCAGCGCGAGGTCGAGCTTGGCGGCGACTGCCGCGCGCACCCCCGTCGAGGTCTGCGTCGACGTCCACATCCGCATCCGGTTCGACTCGGTGTCCCAGCGGGCGAGCACCCCGCGGCCCTCCATCGGCGTGGACGCGGATCGCTCGATCGCGAGGTCCAGCTCGAGCGTGTGCGTGGCGGCGACCATGGCGGAGTCGACATCGCCCTTGCTCTGCTTCAGGTTGGCCGCGACGTTGCCCGGAACGTCCTCGTGTACAAGGTGTTTCGCCTCGCGCGCCGCGGGTATGCCGACGACCGCGGGCAGCGGTTGGTAGCTGACGAGCACGCGCTCGGCTGCGTCCTCAGCCAGGTACCGGTCCCGCGCGACGACCATGACGATCGGCTCGCCGACGTGGTTGACCTCGTCGCGCGCGAGGGCGTACTGCGTGCGGCCGTGGGTGAGTGACGGGTGCGGGATCAGCAGCGGCAGCGGGTCGGCCAGCCTGTCCGCGAGATCGTCGTAGGTGTAGATCGCGACCAGCCCGTCGACGTCCAGCGCGCCGGTGACGTCGATGTCGACGATCTTCGCGTGCGCGTGTGGGCTGCGCACGAACGCGGCCGCGAGCGCGTCGTGACCGAGGTCGTCGAGGTAGCCGCCGTGACCGCGGAGCAGCCGATCGTCCTCGCGACGCGCGATCGGCTCGCCGAACATCCGCGTCATGACGGTTCCCGACCCGATTGTGCAACGTCTGGCGGTCCCACGGCGGCCGAAGTTGCACGATCGGGCTCGCGTTGGATCTCGGCGGCGCGCAGCACGGACTTGACGATGTTCTGGTAACCGGTGCAGCGGCACAGGTTGCCGCCGATCAGCTCGCGTGCCTCGTCCTCGGACGGGTCAGGGTTCTCCCGCAGCCCTGCCGTGATCGTGGTCAGGAACCCGGGCGTGCAGAAGCCGCACTGCAGGCCGTGACAGTCGGCGAACGCCTGCTGCACCGGCGACAGGTCTCCTCCCGGCTCGGCCAGCCCCTCGACGGTCGTGATCGCCGAGCCCTCGACCGACACCGCGAGCAGCAGGCACGAGCGCATCGGCACGCCGTCGACCAGGACGGTGCACGCGCCGCAGACGCCGTGCTCGCAGCCGACGTGCGTGCCGGTCAGCTCCAGGTCGTGGCGCAGACAGTCCGACAGCAGCCGGCGCGCGGGCACCCGCAGGTCGCGCGTCGCGCCGTTCACGGTCAGCCGCACGTCGTGCAGCTCCTCGCCGCTCATGCGGCGGCCCGCTCGCGGGCGTTGGCCGTCGCTTCGGCCAGTGCCCTCGACGTCAGCACGCCGACCAGGTGCCGCCGGTAGTCGGCGCTGGCGTGGATGTCCGCCTCCGGCTCGACCTGCTCGCGCGCCAGTTCGGCGGCCGCCGCAAATTCGGCGCCGACTATCAGTCCAGGCGCCCGCGAAGGCGACGAAGGAGCCGAAGCAATAGGCAGGGCCTCCGTCAGGTCGAGCACGAGCGGCGTCGACGCGACGGACAGGTACGCCGCCCGCGCCGAGACGACCGTGCCGTCGTGATCCAGCTGCACCAGCGCGCCGACCCCGCACACCGCGTAGTCGCCGTGCCGCCGCGCTACCTCGACGAACGCCGTGCCGGCCCGCGCAGGCAGCACCGGGAAGCCGGCCTCGACGGCCAGCTCGCCGGCCTGCACCGCCGACTCGAGCGGCCCGAGGAAGAACTCCGCGGCCGGCACGTCCCGCGTACCCGCAGCGCTCGCCACCCGCACGGAACCGTCGAGCAGCGCCAGCACGGCGGTCATCTCCCCTGATGGGTCGGCGTGCACGATGCTCCCGACGGTCGTGCCACGGTTGCGGATCGTCGCGTGGGCAACCAGGCGCAGCGCCTGCGCGAGCAGCGGCTGCGCCTTCCGGGCGGCCGGGTCGGCCAGGACCGCTGCGTGCCGGGCCAGCGCGCCGACCCGCACCGCGCCCCCGTCCACCCGCACGTATGCGAGCTCGTGCAGCCGGTTGATGTCCACCAGATGGTGCGGGGCGGCCAGCCGCATCGACAGCAGCGGCAACAACGACTGGCCACCGGCCAGCACCTTGCCGTCCGGGCCCAGCGCGGCGAGGGCCGCAACAGCCTCGGTCACGGACTCCGGTCTCGAGTACCCGAACGGTGGTGGCTTCACGTGGTCAGGTCTTCTCCGTCGTCAGGTCATCGCGGAACGGGGATACCTCGCCCTCTGGAGTCTCGACGTTACCCGTGGAGATCATGGCTCCGCCCTCGTACGCACGCCCGGGTCCTTGCGGCTCACGCAGGTGGGCCGGCGCGAGCCAGCGCACGAAGTGATAGAGGACCAGCGCGAAGATCGTGCCGAGGGCGATGCCGCTGATCGAGAAGTTGTCGGTGAACTTCAGGCTCACCCCGCCGATGCCCGCGATCAGGCCTGCCGCCAGCGGCACCAGGTTCACCGGGTTGGCGAAGTCGACGTGGTTCTCGATCCAGATCTTGGCTCCGAGCAGGCCGATCATCCCGTACAGGACGACGGTGATACCGCCGAGCACCCCGCCCGGGGTCGCGCTGACGATCGCGCCGAACTTCGGACAGAAGCCGAGCAGGATCGCGACCGCGGACGCGACGAAGTACGCGGCCGTCGAGTAGACCCGCGTCGCCGCCATGACTCCGATGTTCTCGGCGTAGGTGGTCGTCGGCGAGCCACCGACCGCGCTGGCGAGCACCGTGCCGACGCCGTCGCCGATGTACGCGCGACCCAGGTACGGGTCGAGGTTGTCCCCGGTCATCTCCGAGACGGCCTTGAGGTGCCCGGCGTTCTCCGCGATGAGCGCGATGACGGACGGGATCACCAGCAGGATGAACGTCATCGAGAAGCTCGGGCCGTGCCAGCCGACGATGGTCTCCTTGCCGTCCGCGGCGAACACCGACTTGTGCGGGAAGCCTAGCCAGTCCGCGGCTTTCACACCGCCCCAGTTGACGCGGTAGTGGTCGGTCGCCGTCGTCGCGCCACCCACAACGGAGTTGATCTTGCCGAAGATGTGGTCGAACGCCCACGACAGCAGGTACCCGAAGACCAGGCCCAGGAAGATCGCGATGCGGGACCAGAAGCCACGGAAGATCACCGCAGCGGCGATGACGAACACCATGGTGAGCAGGCCGATCCACTCGTCCTGCGGCCAGTACGTACCGGCCACCACGGGCGCGAGGTTGAACCCGATCAGCATGACGACCGCGCCGCTGACCGCCGGCGGCAGCACCTTGTGCACGATCTCGCCACCGGCGAAGTGCACGATGATGCCTACGACAACCAGGATCGCGCCGGCCACCAGGATCGCGCCGGTGACCTCCTTCGAGTTACCGCCCTGCGCGCGGATGGCCGCGACGCCCGCGACGAACGACGCCGAGGTGCCCAGGTACGACGGCACCTTCCCGTTCACGATCAGCAGGAAGATGACGGTCGCGATTCCGGACATCAGGATCGCCAGGTTCGGGTTCAGGCCCATGATGACGGGGAAGACGAACGTCGCCCCGAACATGGCCACCACGTGCTGCGCGCCGAGCCCGACGGTGCGGCCCCAGGACAGGCGCTCGCCCGGGCGCACGACCGCGCCTGGTGGCGGTGTGCGCCCTCCGTAGACCACCTTCCAGCCGAATGCAGACATCGACGCCGTCCTTCCCGAGCCAAGGCTGACCGCGATCGCTGTGATCGCGCTCACCAGACGCTAGGGCTCCGCGGCGCGGGCGAACATTGTGCAAACCTGACGAACAACCGGCGGCAGGGCTGTGTGCTACCCGGTCAAATCGGCCAGATCGACCGGCCGCGCCACCGGAGCGGGAGCGGGCGAGTCGACCTACAGGCCGCGCATCTGCACCACGCGTAGCGCGAGCGCCACCCCGAGGCGCAGCTCCGGGTCCGCGGTGAACGGCCCGACGATCCCCTCCAGCTTGCCGATCCGGTAGCGCAGCGTGTTGTAGTGGAAGTGCAGTGCCCGCGCCGTCTCGGCGACGTTGCAGTTGGTGTCGAGCAGGGTCTGCAGCGTCAGCCGCAGGTCGGCGATCTCAGGGCTGTCCTCGGCCAGCACGCCGAGCACCTCGGCCGCGAACGACTGCAACTCCGCGCTGTCGCTCACCAGCGAGAGCAGCCGGTGCACCCCGAGCGAGTCGAAGTGGGCCACCGTCCCCGGTCCGTGCGTGCGGCGCGACACCGCGACGGCCTTGCGCGCCTGCCCGTAGGCGAGCGGCAGGTCCGCGACGGAGTCGATCACGCGGCTGACGCCCGTGCTGAACGATCGACGACCGCCGCCGCGGTCTCCGGTCACCGCCGCGAGCAGGTCCGCGACCACCGCCGTGATGTCGTCACTCGCCGGCAGCAGCGCCACGACCTCGTGCCGGAAGCCGACGACCGGCGCGGCCCGGTCCAGCCGGTGCACGACCTGCTCCCACGCGGCGGCGAGCCGATCCTGGGCGGTGCGCCCGGCGATCGTGGCGCCCGCACCGTTGGGGTCGGAGTCGTCGAGCTGGCCCACCACGACGGCTATCGGGCGATCGACGTCCCAGCCGAGCTGGGCGCAGTGCTCGACGATCTGCTCGGCCGGCCCGGCCGTGCCGAACAGCGCGTCGCGCAGGAAGTCGCCGCGGAACTTGGACTCGACGGCCGAGACCGCGAGCTGCTTGGTGATCGCCAGCGCGGCCACGGTTGCGGCCCGCTCCAGGGCGTGGACCGTCACCGTCCCCAGCCCGGACTTGCGGCCGTACGCGACGATCCGGCCGTGATCGGTCCCGCCGGCGACGATCGGAGCCACCACCAGCTGTCCGGGAACGGCGTCCGGCGCCGGCTGCAGCCCCGTGCTGAGCCGCTCGATCAGGAACCGGCCGGACGGGTCGAACAGCGGCAGTGCCTGCAGCGCCTGCGCGTCCTCGTCGGCTCCGGAGACGGTCTGCACCCGCCCGTCCAGCGAGCAGATCAGCACGGCCGTGTCGAACAGCTTGGCGAACTCGTCGGCGATCTGCGGCAGGTCGCCGCCCTCGAGCACGATGGCGGTGAGCGCGCGGTGCAGCCGGTCGGCGTCGTCCAGCGCGCTGGCCTGGCGGTCGACGAGCTGCGTGAACACCTCGGACATGATCTCGTCGAAGGCGACCTCGCTGGGCAGGACGATCAGCGGGAAGCCTCGCTGCTGCGCGCTGTCGATCATCGCGGGAGGCAGCTCGTCCAGGTACCGGCCCATCTTGACGGCGAGTGCCGCGACGCCACGCGTGGCGAGCCCGTCGATCAGCTCGCACATCGCGGCGTCGCCGAGGGCCTGGCCGGCGCTGCCGTGCCGCAGCGGGAAGCCGGTCGTCAGCAGCAGCTCGTTCGGCTTCACCCAGGGCAGGATGTCCGGCACCTCCATCACGTTCACCCAGCGGACGATCTGATCGAGGCCGCCCTCGCCGGCCACGACCGATCCGCCCGCCAGGCTGCGCAGGCCCAGGGCCTCGCGCACGGTCAGCGCGTAGCCGCTGCGCGCCGGTGACACGCCGGCCCCGCTCGGCAGATCCCGCTCACTGGCGCCACGATCGTTGGCAAGACTTTCCATGGGGCGACGGTACGCGCCGCGGCTAGCGTCCACAGAGTGAGGATCCGGGGGGCTGACAGCGTCTCCGTCCACGACGTGCTGACCGGGCCTCGTCGCGAGGCCAGCTGGTTGGGGGCCTTCAACTCCGCGCTCTACCTGCTCACCGACTCCTCGACGGTGCTGGCGGTGGTCACGCACGACGCGGTGCGCCTGCCGTGCGCGATCGTGCTGCCGCACACCGCCGCGGAGCTGCCGCTGGCGCGGATCGCCCAGCCCTCCGGCTATCCGGCCCCGGTCGTCGGGGCCGGCGAGGTCAGGTGGCTCGGGCCGGCCGGCGAGGTCACCGTGGAGTGCGCCCGCCGGTGGGGACCGTCGCGCGTCGTGACGGGCACGCCCCGCCCATCCGCGGTGGCCCATCTGCGTCGCGCGGTCGGCGGGGTCGACGTCGGTCTCGAACCGGCCCGGGTGGCGGCGTTGGTGCATGCACACGATGAGTCCGCTCAGTCGTCGGCCGCCGCGGCGCTGCTCGGACGCGGGCCCGGCCTGACGCCCAGCGGCGACGATGTGCTGGCCGGATTCCTCGTCGGGACACGGGCGTTCGGGCACCGCGCGCCGGGCGTCGAGCGGACGGTCGCCGCAACCGCCTCGATCGCCACCACCGCGCTCTCGGCCCAGCTGCTGCACTGCGCCGCGCGCGGCGAGTGCGTTGAGCAGCTGGCCGACATCGTGCGGGGCCTGGTCGCCGGGACGCTCTCGCCGGCGACCGTCCTGCGGCTGCGCGCCGTCGGCCACACGTCGGGAACCGCCCTGGCCCACGGCCTGCTGGCCGCCGCGGCGTTCGCCGACCGCCGGATGCCGGCCGGAGCACTCCAGTGACGGTCGATCACGTCGAGGCGCGCACGGGCGCCTACGCCGACTCGGTGACGCTCATGCAGGTCAGCAGCCGGGCCGCGCGCACCGACGGCGTCGACGCCGCCCTGGTCGCGATGGCCACACAGCTGAACCTGGACCTGCTCGACGGCATGCGCTTCACCCGCCCGGACTCGGTCGGGCCGAACGACCTGCTGGTCGCGCTGCGGGCGCGTGATGACAACGCGCTCGCCGCGGGCCTGGCGGTCGTCGCCGACGCACTCGCCGCGCGTCCGTCCGCCACCGGCGGCTCGCCGTCAGAGCTGCCGCCGCGCACCGTCTCCGCCGCGGCGCGCGCCACCGGCCCGGCCCTCGCGCTGATCTCGGTGCCCGGCCAGCACGCCTTCACCGAGGCCATGGACGCTCTGGACGCCGGCTGCGACGTGATGATCTTCTCCGATAACGTGCCGGTGGATCAGGAGATCCGGCTCAAGGACGTCGCTGCCGAGCGCGGCCTGCTGGTACTTGGACCGGACTGCGGCACTGCTGTCGTCGGCGGTGTCGGGCTCGGATTCTCGCACACGCTCGACCCGGGTCCGGTCGGGTTGGTCGCAGCCTCGGGCACCGGCGCGCAGCAGGTCCTGTGCCTGCTCGACGCGGCCGGAGTCGGCGTCACGGCCGCCCTCGGCGTCGGCGGGCGGGACCTGTCCGCGGCGGTCGCCGGCCGCTCCACGCGAGCGGCTCTGGCTGCGCTGGACGAGGACGCTTCGACCGAGTTGATCGTCCTCGTGTCCAAGCCGCCTGACCCGGCCGTCGCCGACGAGCTCCGCTCGTACGCGCTGACGCTCAAGACACCCGTCCAGTTCGCGCTCATCGGGCGTGGACGGCCGGACCTGACCACTGCCACCGAGCAGGTCCTGCACGCACTCGGCGTCGACGTTCCGGAGTGGCCGCACTACACCGGCGAGCAGCCCTCGCCCCGTGCCGGTGCGCTGCGCGGGCTGTTCGCAGGCGGGACGCTCTGCGACGAGGCCATGATCATCGCCAGCGAGCGGCTCGGCCCGATCTCGTCCAACATCCCGCTGCGCCCGGAGTGGGCGATCGATCCCCAGACGCCGTCGTCCGGGCATGTCATGATCGACTTCGGCGACGACGAGCTCACGGCCGGCCGGCCGCACCCGATGATCGACCAGTCGTTGCGGCTGGCGCGGCTCGCGGTCGAGGCGAGCGACCCGACGACGGCGGTGATCCTGCTCGACGTCGTTCTTGGCCACGGCGCGCACCCCGATCCGGCGGCTGGGCTCGCGCCGGCGATCGCGGCCGTGCATGCAGCCGGGGACGTCACCGTGGTCGTCACCATCATCGGCGCCAAGGCCGACCCGCAGGACCTCAACGCGCAGGCCGCCGCGCTGCGGGCGGCCGGAGCGCACGTGTTCACGTCGAACGCGCAGGCCGCCCGGTTCGCCTGTGACCTGATTGCGAGCGAGCGATGACAGACCTCCTGCGCCGGGACGTCCAGCTCATCACCGCGGGCGTGGACCTGTTCGCCGACGCGGCCGAGCAGCAGGCGGCCCGGGTGACCCGCGTCGACTGGGCGCCGCCGATGACCGGCACCGAGGCCGATCTCGCGACCGTGATCGCGGACCCGCGCCGGGCGGCCGCGAACGCCACCGCGGTCGAGCGCATGCTCGCCAGCCGTGCCCAGCTCGTCGACGTCGTTCCGGCCCGCGACGCGCTCGGCCTCGGCGCCCGCCAGCTGCTGCACGCGGGGCCGCCGATCGCGTGGGACCGCGCGTCCGGGCCCATGCGCGGCGCGCTGACCGGCGCCGCGCTGTTCGAGGGTCTCGCGTCCGACGCCGACGAGGCAGCCGGACTGTTCGAGCGCGGCGAGGTCGAGCTGGAGCCGTGCCACCACCGCGGCGCGGTCGGGCCGATGGCCGGGGTCGTGTCCCCGTCGATGTGGATGTTCGTCCTGGAAGATCCCGCGGACGGCCGCCGCGCGTACTGCTCGCTCAACGAGGGACTGGGCAAGGTGCTGCGCTACGGCGCCTACTCCGCCGAGGTGATCGAGCGGCTGACCTGGATGTCGGCCGTGCTCGGGCCGGTGCTGCAGGCCGCGTCCCGTGCGCACGGTCCGGTCGACGTCACGGCGATCCTGGCCCAGATGGTGCAGATGGGCGACGAGGCGCACAACCGCAACCGGGCCGGCACGCTGATGCTGCTGCGCGACCTGCTGCCGACGATGGTCGAGTCCGACTTCCCGTCGACGGACATCGCCCAGGCGGCTCGGTTCATCGGCGGCAACGACCACTTCTTCCTCAACCTGGCGATGCCCGCGTGCAAGCTCTCGCTCGACGCGGCGCGCGGCATCCCGGGGTCGACGATGGTGGTGGCGATGGCCCGCAACGGCACCGACTTCGGCGTGCAGGTCTCCGGCACCGGCGACCGCTGGTTCACCGGGCCTGCGCAGACGCCGGACGGGCTGTTCCTCGGCGACTACGGGCCCGACGACGCCAACCCGGACATCGGCGACTCGGCGATCACCGAGACGGCCGGCCTCGGCGGCTTCGCGATGGCGGCCGCCCCGGCGATCGTGAGGTTCGTCGGCGGCACGGTCGCGGACGCCCTCGCCAACACCCGGCGGATGTACGAGATCACGCTGGCCGAGCACACCATGTTCCAGGTGCCGGTGCTCGACTTCCGCGGCACGCCTGCCGGCATCGACGTGACCAGGGTCGTCCGGACCGGGATCCTGCCGCAGATCAACACCGGGATGGCGGGCAAGGTCGCCGGCACCGGCCAGGTCGGCGCGGGCCTCGTGACGCCGCCTGCCGAGATCTTCCCGCAGGCGCTCGCCGCCCTCGCTCAGCAGGCCTCGTAGGCGCTGCGTCTCGATCAGCCGCATGGCTGGCTGTAGACGTGCAGGGCGGGCGGGCTGACCGTCGGCTGCAGCCAGAGCTGCGGTGACCCGGAACCGGCGGGCTCTTGTAGGTGCAGCACGATCGTCTGCATCCGGCCGCGCGGCAGTTCCATCGGCAGCCGGAAGATCGGATGGCCGAGGTCGCTCTTGGACGACGCGGTCGCGGGCGTGCCGTCGATCGTGATGCTGAGCAGCTGCGCCCCCGCTGTCGCGTAGTAGTCCAGCAGCGCGCCGTAGTCGCCGGTTACCGAGTTCGCGGGTGCGGCGTCGAGGCGGTCGGTGACGTAGGGCGGCAGCCCGCTGGCCGGCGCGTTGTTCTTCAGCGTGATCGTCACCAGCACATCGCGGGTCGGGCCGCACCCGCTGCGGTGGTAGTCGAGCGTCCGGGTCAGGTAGAAGTCCAGCTTGCCGCCGGAGGTGTTGTTCAGGATTACTGCGGACAGCGGTCGGTCGTCCTGCGCGATCACGCCGCCGTACGACGTCGCGGCGAGGTCCTTCTCCACCGCCGGATCCGCGCTCCACACCAGCAGGCGCCGCTGCTCGGACGCGGTCACCGCCGCACTCACGAGCAGCGTCGGGCTGCCCGATCCGCTGGTTAGCTTGGTCGACGCCCCCTTCAAGACCGAGACCAGGAACGCCTTGCGCGCGTTGTTGTCCGAGAACAGCGTGTACTCGTCGCGCTCGGTGAGCGTGACGATGTTCTGCGCGGTGACGCGAGCTTCTTGACGTGAAGGCCCGGTCGGCACGCTCACCGGACCGGTCGCGGCGAGCAGGTAGCCGAGCACGGTCGGGTCGACGGCGATCGCACCGTCGAGGTGCTCGCCGCTGACCCGCTCCCACATGCGGACCCAGATCCGCGCCGCGTACGGGAAGTTCGGGCTGACGTCGGAGTCGGGGAACGACTCGGTGGGTTCGGACGGTCCGTACGCAGCGTGGTAACCGGCGCCGAAGTCCAGGCCGGTGCGGATCACCTTGTCCGTCGCGGCCGGCAGCAGCGCGGCATCGCTCTCGAACCGGGTGAAGCGCACCGTGCCGTGGCTGGCCTGCAGGATCGCGAACGCGCCGGGCAGCCCGCCGGTTCCGCGGGCCTCGGCCTCGTTCTGCACGCCGACGAAGTACCGCCTGGTCCCGTCGACACCGAGCAGCGGCGGCAGGATTCGTGCCGCCCGCGCGGCCGCATCGACGTACCCGCTCAGGCCGTGTAGCTCGCGCGCCAACGCGGCCCGCGGGCTGTCGACCGCGCCGAGCCAGGTGCCGGACGGCAGCCCGTCGACCTTGCGCACGGCCGAGTCGAGTATGGCGGACGCGGCCTGCAGCTTCGGCCGGGCGGTGGTCAGCGCGCCGAGGTCGATTGTGTCACCGGACGTGCGCAGGGTCCTCGGATCCATCAGCTTCGCGACGTCCAGCAGGTCCGGGATGCCGTGCTCGCCGAGCTGGACGGTTGCGTCGGTGGCGCCGCGGATCGTCTCGGCCGGCGCGCCGAGGTAGGGCACGTGCGCGGCGAGCCACCATGCGGGGCCGGACGTCAGCAGGTCGGCACGGCGGGCCTCGGACGGTATCCGCGCCGCGGCCTGACGCGCCTCGTCGATCCGCCCGGACGCGACGAGGGAGCGCACCGTGACCAGGTCGGCCTCGACGTGCCGCGCCTGCTGCCGCGCGAGCAGCCCGGTAACGACGATCCAGAGCGCCCCGAGCGCGATGACGCCGCCGCACGCGATCAGCGCATGACGCCGCAGGCGCCCGTCGAACAGCAGGTAGCGCAGGCGGGTCTGCAGTCGCCAGCGGTTGGACACGCGTCGGTCGAGCACGGGCGGCAGCTCGTCCTCAGCAGCGTGCTCAGCGATGCACGGACCGGTTGCGCCGGCCGGCGACCGTCAGCGCGATTCCGCCGCCGAGCAGCAGCGCCGCCAGCACGATCATGGCGGCGAGCTCCGTGCCGGTCACCGCCAGCCCGCCGCCACTCGGCGAACCAGCGCCCGATCCCGAGCCGGTGCCCGCGCGCACGGTCAACACCAGCGAGTCGCGGTCCAGCGACTGCCCGCTCGCGCCGCGGCCCAGCAGCGTCGCCCGGCCTACCGGCCCGGTCACCTTCACCCCCGGATCGAACGCACCGCTCGCGTCGGTGTGGGCGGTGCCCACGTTCTTGCCGCGCAACAGGATGGTGACGTCCTCGTCGGGGCAGTAGTTCTTCCCGGAGACCTCGATCCGCTGGCCCACGAACGGGGTCGTCGTGCTGGCCATGATCATGACGCCGGGGCTCATCGGGTAGCCGGTCGAGTGCGGGCAGACCTGCTGCGCGCTCGCCTGCGCCGGCGAGGCGGCACCGCCGAGCGCGACGCCCGCCAGCAGCAGCAGCCCGAACACGGCGATGAGCCGGACGAAGCGGCGCATCTGCATCACCATCGCTATCGCTATCTCACAGTCGATCCGCCGGGAGGGCTTTCGGTGCGTTCAACGATCCGGTCAGCACGCCGATACGCGATCAGCTAACGAGCTAACCGGGCCCACACGGTGCTCACGTCAGGCTCGTCTTGACCTCGTCGTAGACCCAGCGATACGTGCGCTCCAAGCCATCGGCCAGCGTCGTGGACGGCTCCCAGCCGTACCGCCGCAGGATCTCCGTGTTGTCGCTGCTGCGCCCACGAACCCCCTGCGGCGCGCTCAGGTCGTGGTTGCGCTCGAGCCTGACGCCGGCGATGCCCTCGACGATGTCGACCAGCCCGTTGATGGTGACCAGCTCGGCGCTGCCCAGGTTCACGGGCTCGGGATCGTCGGCGGTCGCGATCAGCTGCGAGCCGCGCACGCAGTCGTCGATGTACATGAAGCTGCGGGTCTGCAGCCCGTCGCCCCAGATGTCGATCGTGCTGCCGCCGGTGATCGCCGCTGACGCGACCTTGCGGCAGATCGCGGCGGGCGCCTTCTCGCGGCCACCGTCCCACGTGCCGTGCTCGCCGTAGA
>JBOGDQ010000166.1:0-3000 GCA_050742975.1 Jatrophihabitantaceae bacterium | reverse complement strand
GTCCCGCACCTAGCTGTCAGCCGGGCCCGGCCTTTCCCGTGAGCCGATCGTGATCGGCGTTCCGCACGGCCGGCCCGGAGGCCATTGTTGCTCCTGAGCCGAAGCGAGAACGCGCTACCCAGTCCCGCGATCAGCGTCGACCTCGTCGCGCAAGATCGCGGTCGAGTTGCTCGCACTGGTCAGCGCCCGCGACAAGTGCCGCTGCCAGCGATCGGGCGCGGCTGGCTTCCAGCAGAATGCTGGGTCCGCCGTCCGGGCCGGAGTACTCGACGACGAGCCTGACGAAGCGCGGCGCCTCGACGCCGCTGGTTCCGCGGCCCGCGGCCAGGTCGATGGTGACGTCGCATTCGGTCACCCCCGTTGCTGCGATGATCTCGCGCGCCACCGGGCGGGACACGCAGTACGGCCCGTGCACATCGCTCGCGGGCCCGGTGCCCGGTCCGGGCAGATCGCAGAACTCCGCGCAGCGCGCCCAGCTGACATCTCGGCGCGCGGCGTGAGGAGGCGTGGATTCATCGCTCATCACTGAGATGATACTCATAAGTCTGTAGACTGAAAAGTAGCAGTCGGCGAGTGTCACGCGGATGGAAGGAGATCTGCAACGCCGTGTCGGAGAACATCTGCGCGCGTACCGAACCGAACGCGGCCTCAGTCAAGAGGACTTCGCCGACCACCTCGGCATCCACCGCACCTACCTCGGCGGTCTCGAGCGCGGCGAACGAAACCTGACCCTCAAGTCCGTCGAACGCCTCGCCGCACGACTCAAGATCACGCCCCTGGAGTTGCTGCGCTAAGCCGGTCACAGCTTGATCCCGCTTGTGATCGCGAGTCGGCTGCCGCTATCGCGCGTTCGGTGCCGAGCCGGGCATGGGCGGCCGGCGCGGCCGGAGTAGCCGCTGGCGGCGCGTCCTCCGAGCCAGTGCCGCCTTGCCGTTGGGTTGCCGGTTGGCTGGACGGTCGACGACCGACAGGGCTCCGACCCGTTCATCTATGTGGCAGTCCGCCGTCAAAGGGTCGGGACAGACGTTGCCTGTTCGGCGCTCGGCGGGGTGCTCTCAGAGCTCCTCACCCGGAGTGGGAGTTGCATACCGCGGGCCAGGTCGATCGACGCCTCGCTCGCTTGGCGCAGTGACTCTGTCGCCGGGACAAGATCGGGTGGCTGGACCAGGAACGGTTCATGGCGCAGCCACTCGCCGACCCGGTTCTCGGACAATGGCTTGCTGCCAGGTGGGACATACAGGCTGTTCTTGATCCGGCCGAACTCGATCGCGCAGTGGCGGGCTGCGTGTTGGAGCAACCGGGCAAGACCTGTGATCTCGCGCTTATCCGGACGCGATCTTGAGTTGGTCACGTCCTGCTGCGGAGCTCCTCCGGCGCGGCGCACGGCAGCGTCCGCCCGCAGAGCGCTGTCCAGGACATGCGACCTGGCGTTGCCAGGCTGCCCGGGGCGAACACCGTCTGCGTACATTGCCACCGTGTCTCGGGCCGTCCGCCAGGGACCGGACCAGGCACCCTTGTCGTCCGACATGCCGGCGAGGGCTTCGGCGTATTCGGCTACCCGCGTTGCGACGTGGCAGACGGCGACGAGTTCTCGCGCCGTCATCCGGTCGCGTCCGCCTCGCCGGAACTCAGCCACCAGCCGTGCGGTCGCCTCTGTGATGTCGGCGATCGGGGACAGCGGCCGCGCTGGCGCCCACGCCGGAATCGGCTGGTCGATACCGCGAAGCTCAGCGAGCTCAGGCGGCACGGCTGCCGCGACGTGCGACAACTCCCGGGCACGGTCGGCAACGCCCAGCAACTGCGGCACATCGGCGTACGGGCCGGACGCGGCAATCACGCCAGCCCATCGCCGCGCCGGCGACGTCAACCGGACGGCGATCGCCCACCGGTCGGAGTCGGTGAGCTCGTTGCTCATTCGGCCGACGGCGTCGCTCGTGACGGCGACCAACTCACTTGCCCGACCCGTGCCGCCATCGAATGCGATGCTCGCCTGGGAGCACGCGTCCGCCAGGCGGCGGACGGCATCGTCACGGCGCCGCGCCTCCCCGGAACTGACCGAGTCCGATCGCAACCGGGTGAGCAGGCGGGCGCACGATTGCAGTGCGCGGTCGGCGTCTGTCGGGGCGGTGTTCGGGCGACGGCTCTGCTGGTCCAGTGCGGCCAGGAGGTCGTCGATTGAGGTCGCCATGAGCTACCGCGCTGCGATGTGAGCGAGCAGGACGTGGTGCAACGCATCGAGGACGTCCTCGTCACGTAACGCCTGGTCGGAGACATCCGCGAGGACGTCGAGCAGCTCAGCGAGCGCCTCCTGGTCGCTCAAGATCCCGGTGCACGACACGCTCGCGCTCGCGCCGGCGTGATCGAGCAGGTGGGCTGCCGTCAGACAGTTCAATGCGACGGTGCTGCGCTGCGAGGACCGCCCGATAGCGTCAAGCAGCTCGGCCGTCCGACACAGCCCGGCACGAGCACGCGGATCCAATTCGCAGCTCATGCCGCACCCGCGAGCTCGTCCTGAACCTCGTAGTAGCGGGCCAGCGCGTCGCTGTCGACGCCGAGCAACACCGCGACCTTCGCGGCGTCGACGCCGAGCGCGCGGAGCTGCTCTGCCCGCTCGGCGATCCGAACCCCACCAAGGGAACGCGCGGCCCGCGCGTTCCGCTTCTCCGAGACCACGTGCCGGCGCGTCACAGCGACAGCTCCGACGGCGCGTAGGTGGACACGTCCAGCCGAACCAGCTCACCGTCGCGCCTGCGTGCGATCACTGCGTGGGAGGCGATCGCCGTCAGGCTGGCCCGGTCCACACCGAGCTCGTCGGCGTGCGCTGCCAGCACGTCGCGAACCGCCTCCAGAGTCTCGGCCGGCACCGTGCTCACGCGACACCGTCCTGGCCGTGCGTCGCGGCCAGCGACCGGCGAAGCTCGCTCTTGCCGGTGCCCAGTAGGAGCGCGGCACGGTCCACACCGGAGACCGACACCAGTTCGGACCTGGCGCGATCGAGCA
>JBOGDQ010000165.1:0-5831 GCA_050742975.1 Jatrophihabitantaceae bacterium | reverse complement strand
ACCTCGGCCAGCACGGCCAGGACCAGGCCGACCCCCTGCGTGAAGCCGGCGCAGACGATCACGTGATCGGCGTCGGTTGCCGCGCCGCGAACCCGCCGGAGGTAACCGGCGACGACCGCACGCAGGTTCTCGTGGCCGCGCGGGTCGCCGTAGTCTCCCGTTGCGACCGGGGCGCGCCGGCCCGCCTCGGCCACTGCCCAGCTCCAGTCCCGCATCGGGAAGCTGGCCAGGTCGGGCAGGCCCGGGAAGAAGTCCACCGCGAGCGGCGACGGAGCGGCCGGAGCCGCCAGCTTCTCCTCGGACGGCACGGCCGTCGCCGCGACCCGCGTCGCGGAACCGGCGTGCGTGGTCAGGTATCCCTCGGCCTCCAGTTGCTGGAAGCAGTCGATGACCAGCCCACGCGAGACGCCGAGTTCGGCGGCCAGCGCGCGCGAGGACGGCAACCGCTCGCCCGCCGCCAGCCGGCCCGAGCGGATCGCGTCGCGGAGCTCGTCCTGCAGCTGCGCACCGAGGGGCCGACCGCTGCTCCGGTCCAGTCGCAGCAGCAGCTCGGGGCCCAAACCGGTCCACTCAACTGCCATGGGATTGGACCTTATCTCTGCACCACCGGACACCTAGCCTGGACAGGCAACATCCTCGCAGCGGAAGGCACGACGATGACGGCACACACCCCGGTCCACCCCCGGCTGTCCTCGCTGGACGAGCTGGCCAGCCTCGTCCGCGCGGCCCTGCGCGAGGGCACCGATTGGGACGGCATCGCGGGCAGCGTCGCCACCGGGCTGCGCCACACCCAGCCCCCCGTGGCGTCCCTGCTGACGGCCGATCAGCTCGAAGGCGACCCGGTCGCGGCGCGCACCCACACCCTGCACGTCGAGCCCGGCGGCAGCTTCTCGATCATCGCCATGACCATGCGCCCCGGGCAGACGACGACGATCCACGACCACGTGACGTGGTGCGTCCTGGCCGTCCTGCAGGGCGTCGAGGCCGAGGAGCTGTTCGCCGTCACTCCCGACGCGAAGAACCTGATCGCCACCGGGCGCGGCGAGAACCGCGTCGGCGAGGTCTCCGCGTTCGCTCCCCCCGGCGACATCCACCGGGTCAGCAACCAGGGGGACGACGTCGCCGTCTCGATCCACGTCTACGGCACCGACGTGTCCAAGCTCGGCTCGTCCGTTCGGCGCGTCTACGAGCAGGCCGTCATCGGGGTCTGAACGGCGGGAGCCGAGCTGCCAGACTGGCGGCATGACTCGCGATGCGCCGCAGTGCTGGCTCACCGACATGGACGGCGTGCTGGTGCGCGAGGAGCACGCGCTGCCCGGTGCGGCGCAGTTCCTTGCGCGCCTGCAGGACAAGCAGCGTCCGTTCCTCGTGCTGACCAACAACTCGACCTTCACGCCGCGTGATCTGGCGGCCCGGCTGGCGCAGTCCGGCCTGCAGGTCCCGGAGTCGTCGATCTGGACGTCCGCGCTCGCGACCGCGACCTTCCTCGCCGACCAGAAGCCGAACGGCTCGGCGTACGTCATCGGAGAGGCCGGGCTGACCACGGCGTTGCACCAGGTCGGCTACACCCTGACCGAACGCGATCCGGACTTCGTCGTCCTGGGCGAGACGCGCAGGTACTCGTTCGAGGCGATCACCAAGGCGATCCGACTGATCCTCGGTGGGTCCCGGTTCATCGCGACGAACCCCGACGTGTCCGGGCCGTCCGCCGATGGCCCGTTGCCCGCGACGGGATCGGTTGCCGCGTTGATAACCAAGGCGACCGGGCACCAGCCCTACTTCGTCGGCAAGCCCAACCCGATGATGTTCCGCAGCGCGCTCAACCGCATCGAGGCGCACTCGGAGAGCACAGTCATGGTCGGTGACCGGATGGACACCGACGTCGTCGCCGGCATCGAGGCCGGCCTGGACACCATCCTCGTGCTGACCGGCTCGACCAGACCCGCGGACATCGACCGGTACCCGTACCGCCCCGGCCGGGTCTTCGACTCGATTGCGGACGTGATCGAGCTGATCTGAACCCACTCAGCGCGCGTGCGGTTCGTCCACACAGTCGCGCATTTCTTGATGGAGCTGGGCCATCGAGGTCGCGTGGCGGATACGGCGGGCGGTCGTGCGCGCGGTGTCTAGAGGACGTATGACGCGATCAGTTGACCGAGTTGGATGATGTTCGCCTTACCCTTGAAGTCAAGCTTCACCGTCCCTAGCCCGCTGAACCAGAGCTCAAGCTCGGCGTCGAGGTCGAAGTGTCCGGCAGTCTCGACGGAGAACGCCTGGATCTTGCTGTAGGGCAGCGAGGTGAAGTCCCGCTTCTTGCCGGTCATTCCTTGCACGTTCAGGCAATGAGGCGCTTGTCCGTGAACACCACGAAGTCGCGGATGGTCTTGAAGCTCGCGGTCACCTGTTCACCGGGGACCCGCAAGGGAGCGATGGTCTCATAGATCTCAGCAGGATCGCACTGGCCAAGCTTGAACACGGAGCCGTTCGAGAAGTCAATCATCATTTGATCATAGAGTTCCACGACTCGAGCGGAGCCCGTGTCCGTGCGCGTATAAGGCCGAATAGCGAACACACTCAGGGATTGTTCCGGGCGTGGGATGGTGCCGATATGGGCGGTTCGACGTATGTCAGATGAGGACCGTTCAGCGAACGAAGTACTCGGCGGCCTCATCAACGAATACCGCCACGCAGCCTGACTGACGGCCGATACCGGCGGGCTGAGGTTCTTGAGCCCACAGGCCTGGTAGCCGGCCAGCACCGCAGAGTCCGGGCGGGTGGTGGCCGAGGACGCCGCCGTGGTCGAGGGCGTCGTAGAGCTCGGTGCCGACGTAGTGGTAGTCGGATGCCCTACCGCGTCACCGTGGGAGTTGGAGCAGCCCGCGAGCACGCACAGGCCCACGAGGACGGCGACCACCGTCGCACCACCCGCACGCCGACTTCTCGCATAGGCGCAGACCTCCCCGGAGGGATCGAGCCATGCGGACGCCAGAGACGAGACTCGTGGCCCGTAACTCCACTGATTTCCACCTATACAGCAGGCAAAACGGCACTTCAACGAGCGACGACACACCCCAAGGCGCGAACCCGTACTGACCTGAACGAGGCCGAACGTCCGCTTACCGGCCCGACCGACGCAGCCGATCCCAGTGCCGTCGTGCTGCCACGACCGTCTGCCAGTTGGTGTCGGCCCACTCCGCCATCGCTGCGAGCGGCGCGTCGAGAGACCGGCCGAGGTCGGTCAACTCGTAGAGGGTGGCAGTCTCCATCCGTTCGCCGTCGATGTGGCGGGCGACGAGCCCGTCGCGCTCGGCTCGGCGAAGCGTCTCGGTCAGCACCTTGTAGGAGATGCCACCCAGGCCGTCGTGGAGGTCCTGGTAGCGCTTCCACCCCCGGCAAGTTCGCGCGAGGCCGCAAGCGTCCACCGACCCGCCAACAGTTCGATGAGCTCGATCGGGTGGCAGGATCGTGTAACAACTAGGGCGCTGGAGACAGTTCATCAGTGTGAGCACACCTTCCGGGCAGGATGTGGAGCGGTTTACCACCCTCTTCGATTCGTGCAGGCCTCGTGTCGTGGCCTATGCGCGGCGCCACGTTGAGAGGGACGCAGTCGAGGATGTGGTGGCGGAGACGTTCCTGATCGCGTGGCGACGGCTGGCCGACGTGCCGGGGGATCCGCTGCCGTGGCTGTTGGTAGTTGCCCGCAACGTGATCGCCAACCATCACCGGGCTCTTGCGCGCCGCGACCGTCTGGCGGTCGAAGTGGCTGCATTGCAGCGGGTGCTGCCTGCCGGCCCGCCGGCCGCGGAAGACATGGTCGCTCGTAGCGACCTGCTCAATGCCTTGGCCTCGTTGTCCGGGTTGGAACGGGAGGCGCTGCTTCTCACCGGTTGGGACGGGCTGAGCGATGTCCAGGCTGCACGGGTTTGCGGCTGCTCGCCTCGCACGTTCCGGGTCCGGTTGCACCGGGCCAGGAAACGCCTTGAACGCGAAGTGGCGTCCTTATCCGACGACGGAGTCCCTGACCACATCGTCACCGCCAGCGAGCATGGCACCCAGCCGTCCATGCTCGACCAGCTTTTGAAGGAGACCTCATGAACGCCACCGACATGCTGGCCGCCTACCGGCCGCTCGACTCCGACGCCGAGGCCGAGTGGACGCCGGCACAACACGCGGCAGTCCGCGACCGCATCCTGGCCAGGTCCACGGCGGATCGGGTGGATTGGCGCCTCGCCCCGACGCACCGGCATTCGCGATGGCCGGTTCGGATCGGCGCCACCGTTGCCGCTGCCGCCGCGGCGGTCACCGTCGTCGCGCTCGTCTCGAATTCAGGCACCACGCGGGTCCCTGACGCCCGCGTTTCCCCGCCAGCGCCCACCCTAACCGGCAAACCACTGGCTCCTATTGTGCTCGTCGCCGACGAGGTCCGTACCTCCGATGTCGCGCCCGCGATGCTCCGTACGTATCACTGGCACAAACTGCTGATGCAGACCACTCGGACCGGCCTGCAGGCATGGCACTTGCAGGACGCCACCTTCCGGTATACGGCGACAGGTCTGATCATCGACTACGGGCCGCCGCAGTTCCTAAGCCCGACTGACGCCGAACGGTCCAAAGACGCTGTCGACAACACGCCTATCCCGGTCGGCGAACAGACCGTGCACAACGCCTGCACCAATCTCGCCTGTATGACCGGTGTCGCCGGCAGCGAGTTTGACCCGGACTACCTCAAGTCCCTCCCGACCAGCTCGGCCTCGACGTTGGCACACGCTCTCCGAAGGCCAGAGCGCAACGGCAACGGCGGATGCACCGGCGATCCAGCTTGCGAGTCCCAAACCGTCCTGGCCATTCTCGGCCAGAACGGACTGTCGACCGCGCTCCGCGCTACCGCCCTCGACCTGCTGGCCGAAATCCCCGGCGTGACGGTGCTCGGCGACCGCACCATCGCCGGCCATCCCGGGCTCGCGCTACACCTGCAGTACGTCGCCGACGGCGGCGCCCGCACCATAGTTCTGGACAAGCAGACCGGTGAACAACTCGCCTGCTACTTCACACAGCCAGGACCAGCCTCCGCGCAGGACAAGTACGTCCCACCCGTGCCAGTCGGCACCGTGACCTTCTCACTCGTCCGCACCGACTGAGCCCGCCATCGTGGGTCCAGATCACGCTGACAGTCCCCGCGTGATCGACCTGCTCGATAACGACGGTTTGCGCGTCCCCCCGGACCGCTGATCCCAGGATCGAAAAATGATCGAGCTGACTACTGGCCGAATGAGTACCGAAGGTTCGCATTGATCAGCACATTCATCCGCTTCCTCATGTGACCGACGACAGCATCGTCTGGAGCCGGGTCGTCGACGAACACCGTCCAACGCAGGTCGGTGCCGCCGCCGAGGTCGGACGGCAGGTCGAACTCGATGACAGCGTCGGGCCGCTTTGTCCAGATCGACGACCAGACGACTGTCGTTGGAGGCGAAGCCCGTAGCACTCGCGGCCGCTCCTCGTCGTCCAGCAGTTCAAGCCACGGACGCGCGCCAGACCGATCAAGGTCGGTCAGCGCCTCGAAGATGACGTGAGGCGGCGCAGGTTGCTGCGTTGGCGCCGCCCGATTTCGTGCATACACGCCACCGTATGTTGTGCGCCAGACGGATCCATATGCGCCCCGCGACCGATAGCGCCGTCCGCGCCGATCGACGGTTATCTGCTGGCGGACGCAACCAACCTGGGTATGATAATCGTATGAAACGGATCACGGTCAGCCTTCCGGACGATCTCGTCGACCGGATCAAGCATGCGGCCGGTGGCGAGGGTCAGGTCAGTTCGTATGTCGCGAC
>JBOGDQ010000164.1:0-3221 GCA_050742975.1 Jatrophihabitantaceae bacterium | reverse complement strand
CAGCGACGGAGGGGCATTGCGCGCTCCTGACATCGGAGACACGGCTCCAGAGAATGTGTCTACGACCGGACGACATGCCGAGAGAAGCGTCGTCGTGGACACGGCAGGAGCCCTCCAGAGAACGATCCATATGCGCGAGCACTCCGGCAGGAAGTACCGCGCAGATCGACGGCTCTCGAGCGCACATCGCGGGTGCGTGTGTGCCGTCGATCAGGGTGTCTCTGCTCAGCGACGTCACCAGCCTCGATCGCTCCCTGAGGGCTCTCTGAGGGCGTTGTCGGCGATCATCGCCTGGACTGCCGGTCGGTCAACACCAGTCTTGCCTCGTCGCGGTGCCGACCGTATACGCCGCACATCTGCCCCGGCGTATCTCCATCGCCCGTTGACCACCCGCGCCGCCGGTAGCAACCCGGCGGTTCTCCATTGGACCAGCGTTGCGTACGACACACCTGCCAACCGGCAAGCCTCACCTGGCCGCAGCCAGTCTCGCTCGGCCAGCGGCCTGTCGCGGTCGGGAATGGGCGGAGCGGGCACGACGATGCCCGTCTGCCGTGTCGCGTGCCGCGTGCCGCGTGCCGCGTGCCGCGTGCCGCGTGCCGCGCACGAGCTTTGCGTATGCGCACTCCGACTGCTGAGCGTCTCATCCCGATTGCGGCGGCGAGTTCACCCGTTCGCCATCCGATATCGCTGGCGACAAGCAGCAGGACCGCAGTGGCCCGAACAGCCCGTAGCCGCTGGTCAGCGGTTGTTGCTGCATCCTCGACCAGCACTGCAGCGCTGAGTCGCTTCTGCAGATCGCGGGACATCACGCGTTTCTGCACAACCCAATTGTCGGGTATCTATCGGTCGCATAGTGGGATGAGATCGTCTCACCGATGGCAGCGCTACGTCCTCATCGCGAAAGACTGTGGACGTCGTGGAGGCCGTGATCACCGGCGGCATTCAATCTTGCACGTGGATTGAACGCATCGCTCACCTCCGCTGGTTCGTGGGATGCGACGTTGGCTGATGCCGACCTCGGTGGACGCCGCGTAGCGCGGTGGTCGGTCGGGCGGGCCAGTGGCTAGGTTCCAGCCATGGCGCGCGGCCGGTCGCTGCTAATCGGTGGGGAAGGCTTCCGGTCGCAGCCGCAGGGTCGGCCGCCCAAACTCTGCTTGGTACCGCGTTGTCGGGCAGAGCAGCCAGAAGTGATGCGACGCTTGCAGTTGCTTCATCGTGGAACGAGGCGCGATGGCCTGCAGGCGTGATGCGGTGCGACGGGGCGCGGACTTGCTTGACCCACGTGTTTGTTCACAGTCGCCCACGGTCACACCCAATTGACATCATCGAACGCGTGTTCGAGCATTGCATTCATGATGTGGTCTCGCGGGGGCGTTGCCGGGCTGCGCGGGTAGCACCATGGGTTTCAACAACTCCGACATGTCGTGGCCGGAGCTTGAGCGCCGCCTGTCCGGTACGGGGCGACCGCCACCGTCGGGCGTCGCGGAGGATGCGCCGGTGTCGCGTAAGCGACCGGCCTATGAACCGCGGACGGTCGAGCGGGCCCAGAACACGGTGCCGTATGCGGAGCTGCACGCGCATTCGAGCTACAGCTTCCTGGACGGGGCGTCATCGCCGACCGAGATGGCGGAGCAGGCGGCACGGCTGGGGTTGACCGCGTTGGCGATCACGGACCACGACGGTATGTACGGGATCGTCCGGGCGGCTGAGGCGGCTGACGCCCTCGGTCTGGGGACGGTCTTCGGGGCCGAGCTGTCGGTCGACACCGCGTTTCCGCGCACCGTGTCGGACCGGGCGAAGGGTGTCCGCAGCGCGGTGCCCGACCCGCCGGGGCGTCATCTGCTTGTACTGGCCAGGGGGCCGGCGGGTTACGCGTCGTTGTGCCGCGCGATCAGCCTGGCCCAGTTGGGTGGCGGCGCGAAGGGTCACCCGGTGTACGACTGGGACGAGCTGGCGGAGCTGGCCGACGGTCAGTGGCTGGTGCTGACCGGCTGCCGCAAAGGACCGGTACGCGCGGCGTTGGAGGCCGCAGGACTGGGCACCTTCGCGCTAGAGCGGGCGCGGGCCGCGTTGACGGAACTGGTGGCCCGGTTCGGCTCCGAGAACGTTGCCGTGGAACTGTCGTTCGCTCGCGACCCGCTCGCTGACGAACGCTACGAGCTGCTCGCCCGGTTGGCCGGCGAGCAGGGGCTGCTGACGGTGGCCACGACCGGGGCGCACTACCACGACCGGCGGCGATTCGCGTTGGCGAACACGATGGCCGCGATCCGGGCCCGGAGCACGGTGGATCAGCTGGACGGGTGGCTGCCGGCGTGGGCCGAACACGGGCTCCTGAGCGGCGAGGAGGTGGCTGCCCGGCTCGATCGGTTCCCGCAGGCGGTACCGAACGCCGCCCGGCTCGGGCGGGAGTTGGCGTTCCCGCTGGCGTTGATCGCCCCGGACCTGCCGCCGTTCCCGGTCCCGGCCCCGCACCGCGACGAGATGGACTACCTGCGGCACCTGACCTACCAGGGCGCTCGGGAGCGGTACGGGCCACGCAGCAGCGCGACCGAGCAGGCGTACACGCAGCTCGAGCACGAACTGGGCATCATCGGCGAGTTGAACTTCCCCGGCTACTTCCTCATCGTCTGGGAACTGTCGCAGTTCTGCCGCGAGCATGGAATTCTCAGCCAGGGCCGGGGATCGGCCGCGAACTCCGCGGTCTGCTACTGCCTGGGCGTCACCGCCGTGGACCCGATCCGCTACCAACTGTTGTTCGAGCGGTTCCTGTCCACCGATCGCGGCGAACCCCCGGACATCGATATCGACATCGAGTCCGACCGACGCGAGGAAGTGATCCAGCACGTCTATGCGATGCATGGCCGCCATCACGCGGCGCAGGTCGCGAACGTGATCACCTACCGGGCCAGGTCCGCGATCCGCGACGTCGCCTCCGCGCTGGGGTATTCGCCAGGGCAGCAGGATGCCTGGAGCAAACAGGTCGAGCACCGCTACTGGACACCGGCCACCGACCCGTCCGCGATCGCGCGGCAGCAGGACGCGGAGGCGGACATCCCCGACATGGTGTTGCGGTTGGCCGGCGAGCTGCAGGACATGCCACGGCACCTGGGTATCCACTCCGGCGGCATGGTGCTGTGCGACCGGCCGGTGATCGAGGTCTGCCCGGTCGAGTGGGGCCGGATGAAGAACAGGTCGGTGCTGCAGTGGGACAAGGACGACTG
>JBOGDQ010000163.1:0-5128 GCA_050742975.1 Jatrophihabitantaceae bacterium | reverse complement strand
GGCGGCGGCCGCTGGTCCGGCTGTGCCGGTTGGCCGGCGGCGCCGGGCTGCCGGAGTTTTTCGACATCGACGACGCACTCGACGGCCACGACGACAGCTCCGGTGGTCCTACCATGAGGAGAGAAGTCGGCATCTGACGAAGCGAGGTCGCACGTGTCAACCGTCCACACCGGCAGCGGGCAGGAGCGCGCCACCACCACGAGTTCGGCATCGAAGGCGTCCGACGGGGGGGATGCCGTCACCGGCACCGCTCGGGTGAAGCGGGGGATGGCGGAAATGCTCAAGGGCGGCGTCATCATGGACGTCGTCACCGCCGAACAGGCCAAGATCGCCGAGAACGCCGGTGCGGTGGCCGTGATGGCGCTGGAGCGGGTGCCCGCCGACATCCGGGCGCAGGGCGGCGTCTCGCGGATGAGCGACCCCGACATGATCGATTCGATCATCAGCACCGTCTCGATCCCGGTGATGGCCAAGGCGCGGATCGGGCACTTCGTCGAGGCCCAGGTGCTGCAGGCCCTCGGTGTCGACTACATCGACGAATCCGAGGTGCTGACGCCGGCGGACTACGCCAACCACATCGACAAGTGGGCCTTCACCGTGCCGTTCGTCTGCGGGGCCACGAACCTGGGCGAGGCGCTGCGGCGGATCACCGAGGGCGCGGCGATGATCCGCTCCAAGGGCGAGGCCGGCACCGGCGACGTCTCGAACGCCACCACCCACATGCGCCAGATCCGGCAGCAGATCCGGCACCTGCAGAACCTGCCCCAGGACGAGCTGTTCGTCGCAGCCAAGGAGCTGCAGGCCCCGTACGAGCTCGTCGCCGAGGTTGCGCGGGCCGGCAAGCTGCCGGTCGTCCTGTTCACAGCGGGCGGGATCGCCACCCCGGCCGACGCCGCGATGATGATGCAGCTCGGGGCCGAGGGCGTGTTCGTCGGCTCGGGGATCTTCAAGTCCGGCAACCCCGAGCAGCGGGCCGAGGCGATCGTCAAGGCAACCACTTTCCACGACGACCCGGAGGTAATTGCCAAGGTCTCGCGCGGCCTCGGAGAGGCGATGGTCGGCATCAACGTCGAGGACATCGCGCAGCCGCACCGCCTCGCCGAGCGCGGCTGGTAGCACGTCGGCCGCCGCTCGGGGCGCAACGCGCTGCTCCCGCAGGATGGTGCCCTGCTCGGGGTGTATTACGCGCGTAACACACCCTGGGTGCTGGTCATGGTCGAACGCCGGAACTGTCGGCGGGCGAACCTAGGGTCGATCCTGACAACCGATGTGGACGTGGGGGAATCGTGGAAGCAGACCGGGCGGAGCGGATCGCCGCCGTGCACCGTGACCTGGCGCTGCTCACCGCCGAACCGCATTTACCGCCTCGCGCGGCCCGGGAACGCCGCTCGGAAAGCGCAGTTTCGACGGTCTTCACCGTCCGACTCGACCGGGACGAGCTCGAGGCGCTGCAGCGCCACGCCCAGGTCCGCGGAATGAAGCCGAGCGTGCTCGCCCGCAACTTCATCCGGGTCGGCCTGACAGAAGGCGGTTCGGACGCGATGGCGAGCGTGATCGATCGGCTGGAGGACGCAGTGGCCGAGCTGAGGGCAGTGGCGCCGTGAGTCGCACGCCACGCGTCGGCGTTCTCGCGCTGCAGGGCGATGTCCGTGAACACCTGCGCGTGCTGGGCCAGAGTGGCGTGGACGGAGTGCCGGTTCGCCGGCCGGCCGAGTTGGCCGGTGTGGACGGGCTGGTGCTGCCGGGTGGCGAGTCCACGACGATCATCAAGCTGGCTCGCACCTTCGACCTGCTGGATCCGCTGCGGGAACGGATCAAGGACGGGCTGCCGGTTTACGGGTCGTGCGCCGGGATGATCCTGCTCGCCGACCGCGTCGACTCCGGGGGATCGCCGCTGGAGGAGACGTTCGGCGGCATCGACATGACGGTGCGCCGCAACGCGTTCGGGCGGCAGGTGGACTCGTTCGAGGAGGACGTCGACGTCGAGGGTGTCGCCGGCGGCCCTGTGCATGCGGTGTTCATCCGCGCCCCGTGGGTTCAGGACGTCGGCCCGGGTGCGCGCGCCCTCGGCCGAGTCCTCGCCGGAGCGGCCGCAGGTAGGATCGTCGCCGTCCGCCAGGGCGACCTGCTGGCGACGTCGTTCCATCCGGAGCTGACGGGCGACGGGCGGATCCACGCGTACTTCTGCGACATGGTGAGGACTGCGACATCGTGAGGACTGCGACATGAGGGACAGTGCGACGTGAGCGGTCACTCCAAGTGGGCGACGACGAAGCACAAGAAGGCCGTCATCGACGCCAAGCGGGGCAAGCTGTTCGCCAAGCTGATCAAGAACATCGAGGTGGCTGCGCGCACCGGCGGCGGTGACCCGGACGGCAACCCGACCCTCTACGACGCCATCGTCAAGGCGCGCAAGACGTCCGTGCCGCTGGACAACATCGAGCGGGCCGTCAAGCGCGGTTCCGGTGCCGAGGCGGGCGGCTCGGACTGGCAGACGATCATGTACGAGGGTTACGGGCCCAACGGCGTCGCCGTCCTGATCGAGTGCCTCACCGACAATCGCAACCGGGCCGCGATGGAGGTTCGGACCGCCATGAACCGCAACGGCGGCTCGATGGCCGACCCCGGTTCGGTGGCGTACCTGTTCGACCGCAAGGGCGTCGTGATCGTGCCGGACAACAAGCTGTCCGAGGACGACGTGCTGATCGCCGTGCTGGACGCGGGAGCCGAGGAGGTCAACAACCTCGGCGACTCGTACGAGGTCATCAGCGAGGCCACCGATCTGGTGCCGGTGCGCACCGCGCTACAGAACGCCGGGATCGACTACGAGTCCGCCGACATGTCGTTCCTGCCGAGCGTCCAGGTGCCCCTGGAGGAGGACGGAGCGCGCAGGGTGTTCAAGCTGATCGACGCGCTCGAGGACCTGGACGACGTGCAGAACGTGTTCGCCAACTTCGACGTCTCCGACGAGGTCATGGCGGCCGTCGACGCCGACTGAGCCGCCGACTGAGCCGCCGACTGAGCCGCCGGCGTCAGCGGTGCAGGTGCAAGCCGGCGAACAACGCGCGCGGCCGGGTTGCTCAGCCCGGCAGGTGTGCGCCGGCGAAGCGCAGCTGCGCGGGGGCCATCCGGCGCCAGTACGTCGCGTCGTGGCTGCCCGGCTCGATCCCGCCGGCCGGGATCGGGTGCAGCGCCGCGCGCAGGTCGCGGGTGGCCGGCGCGAAGCCGTCCGAGGCGCCGCAGTCGATCCGCAGCGCGATCCCGGCGAGCCCGTCGAGGCGGCCGAAGATCGAGTGGGCGTCGAAGTCGGCGGCGTCGTCGAACGCGCCCGGGGCCGACTGCCCGGCCTGGTGCCAGATTGCCGGGCTCTCGGCGACCACGACCGGTACCCGCTGCCGGCCAAGCGCCGACGCCAGGTAGAGCGCGCCGTAGCCGCCCATCGACCAGCCGAACAGGCCGATCCGCGTCGTGTCCAGCCCGTGCCGGGCCAGCAGCGGCAGGAACTCGTCCACGACCATTCCCCCGCTGTCGCTGCCCCGGCGCCGGTGCCAGTAGGTGTTGCCGCCGTCGACGCTCGCGATCGCGAACGGCTTCGTCCCGTGCCGCACGGCGTCGGCGAGGAAGCGGTCGAGATAAAGGTCCCGCTCGAACGTCGAGTCGTGGTCGCCGCCGCGCCCGTGCAGCGAGACCAGCACGGGGAGCCCGGCGCCGTCGTGCCCGGGCGGGTATGCGATGGTCCAGCCGGTGCGCAGGCCGCCGCGCCTCGCCGACACGAAGCTGCCGCTGACCATCCGGCCGCTGGCGACGTCGGGCACGCCGTCGGGCAACCCGCCGCCCCCGCTCTGAAGCGTCCCCCTGTCGACGCCGACGGTACCGAGCGCGGCCACGCCGATGACCCCGAGCGAGCCGAGGAGCAGGGTGCGTCGGGACATCGTCACAGCGGCGGCTTGGCCCAGAACTTGAAGACCAGGTGCCCGATCTCGGCCAGCGCCCGATTCGCGCCCACCAGTTCGCACAGCCAGTAGACGAAGCGGAAGAAGTAGTCGTTGGCCTGATGCACGTAGATCAGGATGACGATCACCCCGAGCATGCCCCACGGCTTGATCTTCTCGCCGATCCGAGCGGTCTCGGGGTCCAGGTGCGGCTCGATGATCGCGTAGCCGTCCAGTCCGGGGATCGGCAGCAGGTTCAGCACCGTGGCGGTGATCTGCAGGAACCCGAGGAAGGCCAGCCCGGCCCAGAACCGCCCGTGCCCCGCCGCAGTGGGCTGGCCTACGTACAGGTCGATCGCCGGACCAAGATGCGACTTCGACACGAGCAGCAGGACGACGCCGAAGACGAGGTTCGCCGCGGGGCCGGCCGCGGCGGCGACGCTCTGCATCGCCTTGCTCCGGAAGGCGTGCCGGTGCAGGTAGACGGCACCGCCCGGCAGCCCGATGCCGCCCTGGACGATGAAGAACAGCGGCAGCACCAGCGACAGCACCGGGTGGGTGTACTTCAGCGGGTTGAGCGTCAGGTACCCGGCGGCTTCCACGCTGCGGTCGCCCGCCCGGTAGGCCGCGTAGGCGTGGCAGAACTCGTGCAGGCACAGCGAGACGACCCAGCCGCCGATCACGAACAGGAACACCCCGAAGTCGCCCAGCCGCGAGCCGGAACCGTTCTGGGTCCAGGCCAGCCAGGCTCCGACCGCCGCGACCGCGATGAAGGCCAGGAAGATCGGGTGCGGACGGACGGCTCGGCTGCGGCGGCGCTTGCTCAGGTCGTAGACGGGCACATGGCGACGGTACGGGAGCGGGGCCGGTCAGCCCGTCAGCCGAGCGGTGGGGTGGGGTGGTCGGTGGCGGAGGGTGGTTGTCCACATCCGATCGCTGGGTGGGTGCGGGATCCGGGCGCGCACCATAGGCTGTGCCGGATGCGGGCGCGTTTCATACCTTTTGCGCTGATCGGGGTGCTGGTGCTGGCTGTTGCCGGCTGCGACAGCGACTCCGGCGGCGACCCGACGAGGCCGCCGGTGACGACGCCGGTCAGCACGCCGGGCACCGGGACGGTGTCGATGAGCGAGTCCGGGCCGCCGCACCCGCCCAGCCCGACCGTTCCGGCCGACGTGCCGACGACTGGGCCGAACCTG
>JBOGDQ010000162.1:0-21925 GCA_050742975.1 Jatrophihabitantaceae bacterium | reverse complement strand
TCTCGATGTTGCGCATCAGCTGCGACACCCCCTCCAGCGCGTAGTACTCGCACTGAATCGGGATCATCACCTCCGGGGCCGCGACGAGTGCATTGATCGTCAGCAGTCCGAGTGACGGCGGGCAGTCGACGAACACGAAGTCGAAGTCGAACTGTTCGAGCTCGGCCAGCGCGGTGCGCAGCCGATTCTCCCGCGCGACCATGCTGACCAATTCGATCTCGGCGCCCGCCAGGTCGATCGTGGCCGGGACACAGAACAGCCGGTCGCTGTGCGGGCTTCGCCGCAGCGCGTCGTGTACCGAGACCTCGCCGAGCAGTACCTCATAGGAGGACGGTGTCCCCGATTGCCGATCGGTGATACCGAGGGCCGTGCTCGCATTGCCCTGGGGGTCGAGGTCGATGACGAGCGTCTTGAGTCCTTGCAAGGCGAGGGCGGCCGCGAGGTTGACGGCGGTGGTCGTCTTACCGACGCCGCCCTTCTGGTTCGCGACCGTCATCACCCGGGTCACACCGGGGCGGGGCCACTGCTCCTGCCGGACGTTCAGCACGTGCACCGCCTGCGCAGCTTCACGGCCGATCGGCGTGTCGTCGGCGCGGCTGCGCGGTGTTTCACGTGAAACCCGCACCGGCCCCTGAACCACCGGCGGGCGATCAACTGGATCGGTTTCACGTGAAACACCGTCGGCACCGTCCTGCTTCACCGCCTCAGGCACACCGTCCGGCTCGGTCATGAACTCCCTCTCCTGCTTCGCGTTTCAGCCCGCCGGACAACGATCACCGAGATCGCCTCGTCCGTGCCGGTTACCTGGCACTGCACAACGCGCAGATCGCGCCCGCCTGCTCGCCTGATGACGTCGCGGTGGGTGCGGAGTTCCTCGGCAGCGCTGCGGCCTTTCATCGCCAGCAGGCATCCGTCCTGATCCAGCAGCGGTAGACACCATCTCACCAGTCGGTCGATCGGCGCTACCGCCCGAGCGGTAACCCAGCGCGCCGAGCCGGCCTCGGCGATGACAGCCGGGTCCTCGGCCCGGCCGCGGATCACCCGAACCGACTCGGTCAGGCCGAGCTCGGACACCGCCTCGGTCAGGAAGTCGGTGCGCCGGCGCAACGACTCGACCAGCTCCACGCGCAGATCCGGCCGGCGAATTGCCAGTACCAACCCGGGCAGTCCAGCCCCGGATCCGACGTCGACGACCCGCGCTCCGTTCGGCAGCAGGTCGGTCAGCGCCGCACAGTTCAACAGGTGCCGCTCCCAGATCCGCTCGGCCTCGCGCGGGCCGAGCAGGCCGTGCTCGATGCCCCGCGTGGTCAGCAGGTCGGCATACCGGCGCGCCAGCGGCAGGCGCGCACCGAACGCCTGCTCCGCTGCCGCGGGCCAGCAGACGTCACCGGCCGCGGCCGAGCGGCCGGGCATCGACTCGGCCGGCTCAGTCTTCGGTGTGCACGACGACGCGTCGATTCGGCTCTTCCCCGTCCGACTCGCTCCGCACGCCGTCGATCGCCGAGATCGTGTCATGGACGACCTTGCGCTCGAACGGGTTCATCGGTGCCAGCCGGGCCGGCTCACCCGACTCCTTGACCCCGGCCGCCGTATCGGTGGCAAGGGCTGCGAGCTCACTACGGCGCGCCTGCCTGTGGCCACTGACGTCGAGCATCAGCCGGCTGCGGGTACCGGTCTTCTGCGCGACAGCCAGGCGGGTGAGCTCCTGCAGCGCGTCCAGCGTCTCGCCGTGACTGCCGATCAGGGCGCCCAAGCCCTTACCGACGATCGCCACGACCGCGCGGTCGTTCTCGACGTCCAGGTCGATGTCGCCATCGAAGTCCACGATGTCCAGCAGTCGCTCGAGGTAGTCCGCGGCGATGTCCCCCTCCTGAACCAGCAGGGCGTCCGGCGAGCTCTCCTCGGCGCTCGCTTCAGTGTTCTCTGCGGTGCTCTCTGCGGCGGCGGACTCGGTCGCAACCTCGGTGTCACTCACGCTCTGGTTTCCTCTCCGGACGTGCAGGGGTTCTGCGGAAGCACCGCGATCAGGCGGCACAGGTTTGCCGTCAGCGCCGCTTCTTGGCCTGGCTCGGCCGCTTGGCGGGTGGGCGCTTGCCGGCAGGGCGCTGTGGTCGTTGCCCGGGACGCGGCGTGGTCCGGGTCTGCGTGCTCGTGGAGTCGGTGTCCTCGGTCATCGTCGGTTGCTTGACCAGCGACGTCGCCGCGCCCTTGCCGCCCCGGACCGGACGCTGCCCCGGCTTGGGTGCCAGCGTCTTGCCCACCTCACCGACGACGGGCGCGTCCTTGCCCTCGTGCGGGTGGTACTTGTTCACGTACAGCTGCTGGCACATCGTCCAGGTGTTGCTGGTGAACCAGTACAGCAGCACCCCGAGCGGGAAGAACAGGCCCGAGCCGAGGGTGCCCAGCGGGATCAGGTACATCATCAGCCGCTGCACGGTAGCTGCGGTGCCCTCGGGCTGGACCGGGTTGCCGCGGCGGACCAGCACCTGGGTCATGAACGTCGCGGTGGCGCTGATCAGGACCAGCACCAGGACGACCGCGATCGTGACCCCGCGCTCGCCACCGAGCGCGGCGATCTGGCTCGGGTTGTCGGTCAGTCGGCCAGCAAGTGGAGCGCCGAAGAGGCGGGCTGTTGCCGCGCTCGCGGTCTCGGCCTGGGTGAACGTGTAGAGCGTGAGCTGGTGCGCCTGGCCCGGGCTCAGCGCCCCAGCACCCTGCTGCTGCAGCACGTGCACCGAGGTGACGGAGTTCGAGAGGTGTCTCAGCACGTGGTACAGCGCGATGAAGATCGGGAACTGCAGGAACATCGGCAGGCAACCCGACAATGGGTTGAACCCCTGTGCCTGCTGCAGCGCCATCATCTGGCGCTGCATCTCAGTCTTGTCGTCCTTGTACTTCTTGCGGATCTTCTGGATCTCCGGCTGCATCTGCTGCATGTGCCGCTGGTACTTGACCTGCTTGATGAACAGCCGGAACAGCAGCAGACGAGCGGTGATGACGAGGAAGACGATCGACAGCGCCCAGTTGAGCCCGCTGTCCTTGTCCAGGCCGATCAGGTTGAACAGGTGATGCCACTGCAGCAGCACCCAGGAGACTGGGGTGTACAAGAAGTTGAGCACTCAATGACTCCTAGGCGGCCGTAGACCGGGCCGGAACAGCGGACTTGCCGGCCTGTTGGCCAACGAGCGGCGGGACGGGGTCGTGCCCACCCTGGTGGAAGGGATGGCAGCGCAGCAACCGGCGGACAGCCAGCCAGCTGCCGTGCGCCAGGCCGAAGCGCTCGATTGCCTCGGCTGCATAGGCGCTGCAGGTGGGGGTGTACCGGCAGGACGGGGGAAACGCCGGGCTGATCGCGGTCCGGTAGAAGCCGATCACCCGCACCGCTACGCGGGACGGGCGCGTCATCGGGCACCGGCCAGGCGGGACAGCGCGGCGTCCAGGTCACGACCGAGCGTGCCGGAGTCGGCCAGCGCTGCATCCGGCAGCGCCCGCACGACGAGCCCCGAGCCGGCCTCCAACGCATCGACCCGCTGAGCCAGCTGGGCCCGCAGCCGCCGGCTGACCCGATGCCGCACGACGCTGCCGCCGACCGAGCGCCCGACGACCAGGCCGACGAGCGGTACGCCGACGGTCAGCTCCTTACGTTGGTGCACGACGAGACACCCGCGACGAGCGCGGGACCCGGACCGGACCACGGCGGCGAAGTCACTCGAGCGCCGCATCCGGTATGCCGCGGAGAGCACGCCGATCGCTGACGAGTGCCGGCTCAGGCCGACAGTTCGCTGCGGCCCTTGCCCCGGCGCGCGGCGATGATGGCACGACCGGCGCGGGTACGCATGCGCAGCCGGAAGCCGTGCTTCTTTGCCCGGCGGCGGTTGTTCGGCTGGAAGGTGCGCTTGCTCACGGTCGGACTCTCTCCTATATTGGTCGTGCCTATCGACGTTCAGCCCGTTCCTGCGGCGGTCACGCGGGTGTGACCTGCAGCCGGCAGGGACGCCGGGAGGGCACGCCGATGACCGTCGGACACACCCGGATCGGGTTCAACGGTACGGATCCAAGCCGCCGCAGGTCAAACCGGTGCGGGGGCAATCGGCGACGAGGCGAATCGTCCACCGTACGACGTCCAATCGCCGCTTGTACGACGACACGCCGACACCTATTGCCGCCCCCGGTGGGCGCTGTTAGGTTCCCGCATCGTGTCATCCGGCACAGAGGGCGACTGAATGACATCCGTGAACCGGTAGGCCGGGTGGACTCTGCGTACACAGTGTGTGGAGAAGTCTGTGGATTTCGTGTCGCCACGCCCGGCGTGAGATCGTCGGGAGCCCAGTACGCAGAGCCGACAGCACCTGGAATGGACCCGATCCGTGGACGACAGATCAGACCTCATTGCCGTCTGGAACAGGATCAAGTCGCGCCTCGACGATGACACCGTCCGCCCGCAGCAGCGGGCCTGGATCGGGCTGACCCGGCCCCTCGGACTGGTCGAGGACACCGCCCTGCTCGCCGTCCCGACCGAGTTCGCGAAGGAGTATTTCGAGGACCGCCTGCGCCCGCTGCTCGCCAGCCTGCTCAGTACCGAGCTGGGCAGCGACGTCCGGGTCGCATTCACCGTCGATGAACGCTCGGACGAACCGGCCGAGGACGATGCCGCCGGCGATCTCGACGAGGACGAGCCCGAGCCGTGGTCACCACGGCCCACTGCCGCAGCCACCGCGGTTGCGTCCGCGCAGGACCGGGACACCCGGCTCAACCCGAAGTACACGTTCGACACGTTCGTCATCGGCTCCAGCAACCGGTTCACGCACGCCGCGGCCGTCGCGGTCGCCGAAGCGCCCGCCCGCGCCTACAACCCGCTGTTCATCTACGGCGACTCGGGCCTGGGCAAGACGCATCTGCTGCACGCGATCGGCCACTACGCGCAACGGTTGCTTCCCGGCCTGCGCACGCGGTACGTCTCCAGCGAGGAGTTCACGAACGACTTCATCAACTCCGTCCGCGACGACAAGATGCAGGCGTTCCAGAACCGGTACCGCTCGGTGGACCTGCTACTCATCGACGACATCCAGTTCCTCGAACGAGCAGAGCGCACGCAGGAGGAGTTCTTCCACACCTTCAACACGCTGCACAACGCCAACAAGCAGATCGTCATCAGCTCGGACAAGTCGCCGCGTCAGCTGAACTCGCTCGAGGACCGGCTGCGTACCCGCTTCGAGTGGGGGCTGATCAGTGACGTCCAGGCACCGGACCTCGAGACGCGCATCGCGATCCTGCGCAAGAAGGCCGCGCAGGACGGGATGAACCTGCCGCCGGAGGTGCTCGAGTTCATCGCCACGAAGATCCAGAGCAACATCCGCGAGCTCGAGGGCGCCCTGATCCGCGTCACCGCGTTCGCCAGCCTGAACCGTCAGGTCGTGGAGATGCAACTGGTCGAGAACGTCCTCAAGGACCTCATCAGCGAGTCGGACACCCCGGAGATCACCGCGTCGATGATCATGGGTGTGACGGCCGAGTACTTCGCCGTGTCGATCGACGACCTGACCAGCCAGTCCCGGAGCCGCGTCCTCGTCGGGGCCCGCCAGATGGCCATGTACCTGTGTCGCGAGCTGACCGACCTGTCCCTGCCGCGGATCGGCGAGAAGTTCGGCAACCGCGATCACACGACCGTCATGCACGCCGAACGAAAGATCCGCGCGCAGATGGCCGAGAAGCTGACGGTATACAACCAGATCGCCGAGCTGACCAGCCGCATCAAGGTCCGTGCCCGCACATGAGCGTGCCGGTGTCATCGGCTGTGGGAAATCCTGTGCAGAACATCGTGTTCGCTGTGGACGGTCCTGCCTGGACGCGCTCGGTCCACCTCGACGGCTACGTCAGGGGTGTCAACTACCGTTGGCCGTCCACAGCGGCGCGGCCGATGAACGCTAGCCTGCACGGTGTTATCCCCATCGTGCACAGCTGCGAAGACGATTGACGATGAACTCTCTATCAACAAGAGCAACAGCCAGAGCACACAGCACGTGGACGCTGGGGATTCAGCGCATGAATCACCTACCGATGGAGGCACGATGAAGTTCCGGGTCGAGCGCGATGCGGTGGCCGACGCTGTCGCCTGGGCAGCACGTAGCCTCTCGGCCCGCCCGACCGTTCCCGTGCTCGCCGGCCTGCTGCTGTCCGTCGACGACGACCTGCTCTCGATCTCCGGGTTCGACCTCGAGGCCTCGACCGAGGTCGACGTCGAGATCACTGCGGGCGAGAGCGGCCAGGCGCTCGTGTCCGGTCGGTTGCTGGCTGACATCACCAAGGCGCTGCCGCCGCACCCGGTCGACGTTGCGGTGTCCGGCTCACGGCTGACCATCGCCTGCGGTTCGGCGCGGTTCACCCTGCCCACGATGCCGGTGGAGGACTACCCCAAGCTGCCGACGATGCCGAGCACGGCGGGCACGGTCGACAGTGCCGACTTCGCCGTTGCCGTCGGCCAGGTCGCGATCGCTGCCGGGCGTGATGACACGCTGCCGATGCTGACCGGCGTGCGCCTGGAGATCGACGGCGCCAAGCTCACTCTGGCCGCAACCGACCGCTACCGTCTGGCGGTACGCGAGCTCGCGTGGAATCCACAGGATCCCTCGGCCGAGGCGGCGCAGGTACTGGTCCCCGCACGCACCCTGGCCGAGGCGGCCAAGAGCCTTTCGCACAGCCAGACCATGACCATCGCGCTGTCCTCGGGCGCGACCGGCGAGGGGATCATCGGCTTCACCGGTACTACGAACGGGCGAGCCAGCCGGACGACCACGCGACTGCTGGACGCGACGTTCCCCCCGTACCGCTCGCTGCTGCCCAGCGAGTGGGCGTCCTCGGCGGAGATCAACGTCGGCCCGCTCGTCGAGGCCGTCCGGCGGGTGGCGCTGGTTGCCGACCGCAATGCTCCGGTTCGCCTCGAGTTCGGCGACGGGTCGGTCGCCTTGAGTGCCGGCGCCGAGGACGAGGGCCGGGCCGAGGAGCAGCTCGAGGTGGCCTACCAGGGCGAGCCGATCACCACCGCGTTCAACCCGCAGTTCCTGCTGGACGGCCTGGGCTCGCTGTCGGCCGGGAGCGCTCGCCTGCTGTTCACCACGTCCAACAAGCCGGTCGTGCTGCGGCCGGACGCGGCCGACGGGATCGAGTACACGTACCTGATCATGCCGGTCCGGCTGCCGGGCTGATCCTGCCGATGTACGTACGGCACCTGTCGGTCAACGACTTCCGCAGTTGGGAGTCGGCCGAAGTCGCGTTCGAGCCAGGCGCGTCGGTGCTCGTGGGCGCGAACGGGAACGGTAAGACCAACCTGATCGAGGCCCTCGGCTACCTCGCGACGCTGTCCAGTCACCGCGTGCCCAGCGATGCTCCGCTGGTGCGGCGCGGGTGTGACCGGGCGACGGTCGGCGCCGCGATCGTCGCCGACGGCCGGGAGTTGCGCGTCGAGCTGGAGATCACGCCGGGACGGGCCAACCGGGCCCGGCTCAACGGGGCACCGGTGCCCCGTCCGCGCGAGGTGCTGGGCGCGCTGCGCTGGGTGCTGTTTGCCCCGGAGGACCTGGCGATCGTGCGCGGTGACCCCAGCGAGCGCCGGCGGTTCCTCGACGACCTGGTGGTGGCTCGCTCACCGCGCATGGCCGGCGTCCGGGCCGACTTCGACCGGGTGCTCAAGCAGCGGGCCGCCCTGCTCAAGTCGGCGGGTGCGGCCCGGCGCTCGGGCGGCAGCAGCGACCTGCGCACGCTCGACGTGTGGGACGGGCACCTGGCCGAGCACGGCGCGCAACTGCTGGCCGCCCGGCTGGCGGCGCTGCACGCCCTGCAACCGCACGCCGTCGAGGCGTACGCCCGGCTCGCTCCGGCGAGCGCGCCGCTGACGCTCACCTACGTCAGCTCGCTGGCCGGCACGCTGCCCGAACTGCAGGGCGGAGCAGGTGTTCCGGAGACCGTCGTGATCGAGGCGGCGCTGCTGGCCGAGCTCGCCCGCGCGCGAGCGGCCGAGCTCGAACGGGGCGTCAACCTGGTCGGCCCGCACCGCGATGACGTCGAGCTCGGGTTGGGCGAGTTACCGGTCCGCGGGTACGCGAGCCACGGTGAGGGCTGGTCCGCGGCCCTGGCCCTGCGGCTGGGCAGCTACGAGCTGTTGCGTGCGGACTTTCCACAGGGCGCCGAGCCGGTCCTCGTCCTGGACGACGTGTTCGCCGAGCTCGACGTGCGCCGCCGCGAGCAGCTCGCGATCGTCGCCGCCAAGGCCGAGCAGGCCATCATCACCGCTGCAGTCGTCTCCGACGTGCCGGAGGAGCTCGGCGGCGCGCGCTTCGACGTCCACGAAGGCGAGGTGCGGCGTGTGCGCTGACGCCCGTGCACGCCCCGACCGGGTGCGTGACGACCGGGATGAGACCCAGGTCACAGGGTTATCCACAGCGGTCGGTGGAAAACCCGTAGAAGTTGTGGACGAGCCGTCGGTCGACCCGGTCCGGGCGGCCCTGGCCGGAGCGCAGGGTATCGCTCGTGGCAGGCCGGCCCGCCGTGGCGCGGCTGCCCGCCGCCGGGTCAGGGACCAGAACATGCGTGGCCGCGAGCGGGGCGGCTACTCCGGCCCGCATCCGGACGACACCGATCCTCAGCTCGTCGGCCGGGTGCTGGCGGGCTACATCGAGACTCGCGGCTGGCAGCGGCCGCTGAACGAGGCCCGGGTGTTCGCCGACTGGGCGAGCATCGTCGGCTCCGACGTCGCGGCGCACTGCGTGCCCACCACGTTGCGGGACGGTGAGCTGAGGGTGACGGCGGAGTCCAGTGCGTGGGCGACCCAACTTCGCCTGCTCAGCTCCTCGCTGCTGGCCCGGCTGGCGAGCGAACTCGGCCCGCAGGTCGTGCACCGGCTCCACGTAGTCGGCCCGTCCGCGCCGAGCTGGAAGCATGGCCGGTTCTCGGTCCGGGGCGCGCGCGGGCCGAGGGACACGTACGGCTGATCTGGCCGAGGTCAGCGGCGGACCCGGCCTCGTGTAGGCACCCGTGAGAACGCGGTAGTGCGTGCGCCAGTGTCGATGTCAGGCGCGTTGAGACCCCATCGTGTCAGCCGCATCGGCTAGACTGGAGGCTGAATCAGTGGGGTTGACGTCGCGGGTGACTCACGCGCCTCGTCCGCCCCATGTTCGTGTCTGAAATGCACTCGAACGCCGCCGGTCGGCCGGTGGCTGGACGCCGCACGTGCGGCAGGAGAGGTCCGTGCCAGTGGCAAGCAGCGCCGCCAAGAAGGAATACACCAGCCAGTCGATGACCGTGCTGAAAGGTCTGGAGGCGGTACGCAAGCGGCCCGGCATGTACATCGGGTCCACGAGCGAGCGCGGGCTGCACCACCTGGTGTGGGAGGTCGTCGACAACTCGGTCGACGAGGCGCTGGCCGGCTACTGCACGCGCATCGACGTGGTGCTGCTCGATGACGGCGGGGTCCGCGTGGTGGACAACGGCCGTGGCATCCCGGTCGATGTCAATGCCGAGCTCAAGATGACCGGCGTCGAGGTCGCCCTCACGACGCTGCACGGCGGGGCCAAGTTCGACAGCGACTCCTACGCGGTGTCCGGTGGCCTGCACGGTGTCGGCGTCTCGGTGGTCAACGCGCTCTCGGACCGGCTGGACGTGAAGATCCAGCGCGACGGCTACACCTGGACGCAGTCCTACGCCGACCAGAAGGCGACCGCGCCGCTGGCCAGGGGCGAGCGGACCGAGGACACCGGGACGACGGTGACCTTCTGGGCTGACTCGGCGATCTTCGAGACCATCACCTACTCGTTCGAGACCATCAGCCGTCGGCTGCAGGAGATGGCGTTCCTGAACAAGGGACTGACCATCGCGCTGCGCGACGAGCGCAACGAGAAGTTCGTCGACGAGGACGACGCCGCGGCGAGCCGGCCCGCGAAGTCGGCCAAGGAGGTCACCTTCCACTACCCGGGTGGGATCGCCGACTTCGTCAAGTACCTGAACGCGAGCAAGACCGCGATCCACAAGTCGGTGATCAACTTCGAGCAGGAGGACAAGGAGAACAGGCTCTCCGTCGAGGTGGCGATGCAGTGGAACGAGTCGTACTCCGAGAGCGTGCACACGTTCGCCAACACCATCAACACCGTCGAGGGTGGCACGCACGAGGAGGGCTTTCGCGCCTCACTCACCTCGGTCGTGAACCGGTGGGCCGACGAGAAGAAGATCCTCAAGTCCAGCGACGACAAGCTCACCGGCGACGACATCCGTGAGGGCCTGGCTGCGATCGTCTCGATCAAGCTCGGTGATCCGCAGTTCGAGGGCCAGACCAAGACGAAGCTGGGCAATTCGAGTGCCAAGTCGTTTGTGCAGAAGGTGTGCAACGACTGGCTCGCGGACTGGTTCGAGCGCAACCCCAGCGAGGGCCGCGCGATCGTGACCAAGGCGTCGCAGGCCGCCCGCGCGCGCAAGGCCGCGCAGCAGGCACGCAAGCTCGCCCGCAAGAACGCGCTCGACACGATGGGCATGCCGGGCAAGCTGTCCGACTGCCGCTCCACCGACCCGGCGCAGAGCGAGCTCTACATCGTCGAGGGTGACTCGGCCGGCGGCTCGGCGAAGTCGTGCCGTGACTCGATGTTCCAGGCGATCCTGCCCATCCGCGGCAAGATCATCAACGTCGAGAAGGCGCGCATCGACCGGGTGCTGAAGAACAACGAGGTCCAGTCGCTGATCACGGCGATGGGCACCGGCATCCACGACGACTTCGACATCAGCAAGCTGCGCTATCACAAGATCGTGCTGATGGCCGACGCCGACGTCGACGGCCAGCACATCACCACGCTGCTGCTGACGTTGCTGTTCCGGTTCATGCGGCCGCTGATCGAGCACGGTCACGTGTACCTCGCCGCCCCGCCGCTGTACAAGATCAAGTGGACGAAGGGGGATCCCGGCTACGCGTACTCCGAGCGGGAGCGGGATGGGCTGATCGAGGTCGGCCAGGCGGCCGGGCGCCGGCTGCCCAAGGACGACGCGATCGCGCGGTACAAGGGCCTCGGCGAGATGAACTCCAAGGAGCTGTGGGAAACCACCATGGACCCCGCCCACCGGATCCTGCGGCTGATCACCCTCGACGACGCCGCGACGGCCGACGAGCTGTTCAGCGTGCTGATGGGCGAGGACGTCGAAGCCCGCCGCAGCTTCATCATCCGTAACGCGAAGGACGTGCGGTTCCTTGATATCTGAGATTGAGGCCCTCCCGTCCCGACGGGGCACCGACGTCGACGGTGGAGCGGCTGACGCCGCTACGACGCGCTTCCTGAAGAAGGCTGAAAATTCATGACTGACGTTACTGAGCCGCCGGGGTTCGATCGGATCGAGCCGGTCGACATCCAGACCGAGATGCAGCGCAGCTACATCGACTACTCGATGTCGGTGATCGTCGGGCGCGCGCTGCCCGACGTGCGCGACGGCCTCAAGCCGGTGCACCGCAAGATCCTCTACGGCATGTACGACTCGGGCTTCCGGCCGGACCGCAACTACGTAAAGTGCGGCAGGGTCGTAGGCGACGTGATGGGCAACTACCACCCGCACGGCGACTCGGCGCTGTACGACGCCCTGGTCCGGATGGCGCAGACCTGGTCGCTCCGTTACCCGATGATCGACCCGCAGGGCAACTTCGGCTCGCCCGGCAACGACCCGGCGGCGGCGTACCGGTACACCGAGTGCCGGCTCAAGCCGCTCGCGATGGAGATGCTGCGGGACATCGACAAGGACACCGTCGACTTCATCCCGAACTACGCCGGCAACACGGTCGAACCGGTCATCCTGCCCGCCCGCATCCCGAACCTGCTGGTCAACGGCTCCGAGGGCATCGCGGTCGGGATGGCCACCCGCATCCCGCCGCACAACCTGCGCGAGGTAGCCGCCGGTGTCGAATGGGCGCTCGATCACCCTGACGCGACCGAGACCGAGCTGCTGGAGCACCTGCTGACGGCCGTCCCCGGCCCGGACTTCCCGACCAAGGCGCTGATCGTGGGGCGCGACGGGATCGAGGACGCCTACCGGACCGGCCGCGGCTCGATCCGCATGCGCGCGGTCGTGAACGTCGAGGAGGACGCCAAGGGCCGCACCATCCTGGTGGCGACCGAACTGCCGTACCAAGTGAACCCGGACAACCTGGTCGAGTCGATGGCCCTGCTCGCCAAGGATGGCAAGGTCGCTGGAATCGCCGACATCAACGACGAGTCCTCCGACCGCATCGGCATGCGCATAGTGGTCACCCTCAAGCGCGACGCGGTCGCCAAGGTGGTGCTGAACAACCTGTACAAGCACACCCAGCTGCAGACCACGTTCGGCGCGAACATGCTCGCGATCGTCGACGGCGTCCCGCGCACGCTGCGGCTCGACCAGTTCGTCACGCACTACGTGAACCACCAGATCGAGGTTATCGTCCGGCGCACCCGCTATCTGCTCAAGCAGGCCGAGGAGCGGGCCCACATCCTGCGCGCGCTGCTCAAGGCGCTGGACCAGCTCGATGCGGTGATCGCGCTCATCCGCAGCTCGCCGTCGGCCGAGGAGGCGCGTGGCGGCCTGATGCAGCTGCTGGAGATCGACGAGATCCAGGCGGTCGCAATCCTCGACCTGCAGCTGCGCCGGCTGGCCGCTCTCGAGCGGCAGAAGATCGTCGACGAGGCGGCCGAGATCGAGGCCAAGATCGCCGACTACAACGACATCCTGGCCAAGCCCGGCCGGCAGCGACAGATCATCCGGGACGAGCTGGCCGAGATCGTCGAGAAGTTCGGCGACGAGCGGCGGACCCGGCTCGTGCCCTACGACGGCGACGTCTCGATGGAGGACCTGATCGCGCAGGAGGACGTGGTCGTCACCGTCACCCGCACCGGCTACGCCAAGCGCACCAGGACCGACCTGTACCGGGCCCAGCGGCGCGGCGGCAAGGGCGTGCAGGGTGCGGCGCTGAAGACCGACGACATCGTCGAGCACTTCTTCGTCAGCTCCACGCACGACTGGATCCTGTTCTTCACCAACAAGGGCCGCGTGTACCGCAGCAAGGCCTACGAGCTGCCCGAGGCGAACCGCAACGCGCGAGGCCAGCACGTGGCCAACCTGCTGGCGTTCCAGCCGGACGAGACGATCGCGGAGGTCATCGCGATCAAGAACTATGAGGTCTCGCCCTACCTCGTGCTGGCGACCAAGCACGGCCTGGTGAAGAAGTCCAAGCTCACCGACTTCGACTCAAACCGGTCCGGCGGCATCGTGGCCATCAACCTGCGCGACGACGACGAACTCATCGACGCGGCGCTCGTGTCGTCCGATGACGACCTGCTGCTCGTCAGCCGCAAGGCGATGTCGATCCGGTTCCACGCCGACGACGAGACCCTGCGCCCGATGGGTCGCGCGACGTCCGGGGTGTTCGGGATGCGGTTCAATGCCGGCGACGAAATGCTCGCGATGGAGGTCGTTCGGGACGACCTGGATCATGTGGAAATCTTGGTCGCGACTGAGGGCGGTTACGCGAAGCGGACGAAAATCGATGAGTATCCGGTACAGGGACGCGGCGGTAAGGGCGTCCTCACCGCGCGTATCGTGTCGACCCGTGGCGGGTTGGTGGGTGCCGTGGCGGTCAGCTCGCAGGACGAGATCTACGCGATCACGTCCGACGGGGTGGTCATCCGCACGAAGGCGGCGGAGGTTCGCCGGGCACAGCGCCAGACTATGGGGGTGCGCCTGATGAACCTGCCCGAGGGCGTCAATGTGGTCGCCGTCGCCCGCAACGCCGACGAACCGGACGAGCAGGAGTAGGCAATGACGCAGGCACACGGGGGGCCCATGTTCGGCCAGGCAGTCGCCTCTGCAGGCGACTTCGGGGCGACGACGGTGTCCGGGCAACCCCGGCCCAGGGTCGAGGAGCCCGGCGCCGGCGCATCGGCACCGTTCGTGTCCGGGCGGTTGACCGAGGCACCTGCTCATCAGGCCGGCCCGACCGCTCCCCCACCGCCGGCGGCGACGAGGTCGAGCATCCGGGCCCGGGCCCGGGGCCCGCGCCGGGCCCGGCTGCAGCTGCGGCACATCAACCCGTGGACAGTGCTCAAGTTCTCCTGCGTCCTGTCGATCGCGCTGTTCTTCGTCTGGCTCATCGTGATCGGCGTGCTCTACGGCGTGCTGAACGCGGCCGGGGTGATCAACAAGATCAACGACACGGTCACGACGATCAACGGGCAGGGCTCGAAGCAACCGGTCACCGCGGGCATCGTGTTCGGCGGGGCGGCGATCATCGGCGTCATCAACATCGTGCTGTTCGTCGCGTTGAGCACCGTCGGGTCGGTCATCTACAACCTGTGCGCCGACCTGGTCGGTGGCGTCGAGCTCACCCTGTCCGAGGGCTGAGCGGCCGAGCGGTTTGGAGCGCGCAGAGGGCGCCGGGTAGGCTCACTCCTCGCGCCTGGGCCACCGAAATCGGTGGTTCGACGTGGTTCGATCCGAATAGCTCGCGGGCCTGTAGCTCAGCTGGTTAGAGCGCATCCCTGATAAGGATGAGGCCGGAGGTTCAAGTCCTCCCAGGCCCACCGCAGCGCCGCAACAGGAGGTTTTGTCGTGACCAAGCCGTTCTTCCTCGCACTCGGGCTGGCTGCTGCCGCGTTCGCAGTGCTGCGCCGCCGCAAGGGCCAGGACAGCGCCGCACTCTGGCGTGAGGCCACCTCGGACACCTCGCGCTAATACCCACTCCGGGGACGTAGCTCAATTGGCAGAGCACCGCCTTTGCACGGCGGGGGTTAGGGGTTCGATTCCCCTCGTCTCCACTTCATCTCCACGCCCCAAGCTGCGCCTCATGCCGCACCGTGCTCACAGTAAACTCATGGCCGATCCCTGCCCTGCAGGAAGTCGACACCTGTCCGTCCTATGCCTGGCCTGTGTTGCCCCATAACGTTGCGTCCGTGCGTCGCGAACCCAAGATCGGTCGCAGGCGCACATTCGGTCCATAACAAGTGGAGGCAAGGCATGCGTAAACGCAGCATTGCGACGACGCTGACCACAGCGTCGGCGCTCGTCGCCGGGATCCTGGCGGCAGCACCCGGAGCCCAGGCGGCTCCAGCGGCGAAGGCCATCCCGAACACCCGCCCGGCTTGGGTGTCCAGTGCACAGCACCTCGGCCACGCGAGCACGAAGGCAGGCGTGAACGCACGCGTCTACCTCGCCCCGCGCGGTGGGCTGGCCGCGCTGCAGAAGGCAGCCCTCGCGGTCTCCACACCCGGTAGCTCCACCTACAAGCACTTCCTCACTACCGCGCAGTACTACGCGCGGTACAGCCCGAGCACCAAGCAGGTCTCGAACGTCGAGTCCTGGCTGAGGTCCGCCGGACTGAAGGTAACCGGCGTCGAGTCGCACCACCGCTACATCACGGTGCGTGGCACGGTCGCGGCTGCGCAGAAGGCGTTCGGCACCTCGGTGGACCGCTTCAGGCACGACGGCCAGACGGTCCAGGCCCCCGCGTCGACGCTCACGGCGCCCGCCGCGCTCACGTCCAGCGTGCTGACCGTGACCGGGCTGGACACGACGGTTCACAAGGTCACGCCCAACAACACCGCCGCCGCGCCACCGCCGGCCGGGTTCCGCAACGCCCGCCCGTGCTCGCTCTACTTCGGCCAACTGCAGGCGAAGACGCAGGCCGACTACACGACGCCACTGCCGAAGTTCAACGGCAAGTACCTGTCCTACGCGCCCTGCGGTTACACCGGGCCGCAGTACCGCGCCGCCTACGAGAACAACAGCACGCTGGACGGAGCCGGCGTGACCGTGGCGATCACCGACGCCTACGCCGCGCCGACCATCGCCAAGGACGCAGCCAAGTACGCCGCCCGGCACGGCGACGGTGCCTACGCCCCCGGCCAGCTGACCCAGGTCAAGCAGACGCCGTTCACCAACCAGAAGCTCTGCGGCCCGTCGGGCTGGTATGGCGAGGAGACCCTGGACGTCGAGGCCGTGCACGCCATGGCCCCCGCCGCGAAGATCAGGTACTACGGCGCCGCGAGCTGCTTGGACAGCGACCTGCTGAACGCCCTGACTGCGGTGGTCCAGGAGAACAAGGCCCAGCTGGTGTCGAACTCGTGGGGCGACCTCGAGCAGAACGCAACCGGTGCCTCCGTCGCCGCGTACGAGCAGGTCTTCATGCAGGGCGCGATGCAGGGCATCTCGTTCATGTTCTCCTCCGGCGACAACGGTGACGAGCTTGCGAACAGCGGCATCCGGCAGGCTGACTACCCGACGTCCGACCCGTGGGTCACCAGCGTCGGCGGCACCTCGGCCGCTATCGGCGCCGACGGCAGCATGAGCTTCCAGGCCGGCTGGGGCACCCAGAAGTACAGCCTGTCGGCAGACGGCAAGTCGTGGAACCCTGTCGGGTTCCTGTACGGCGCGGGCGGCGGAACGTCCTCGCTGTTCAACCAGCCGGCGTACCAGGCCGGTGTCGCGCCCGGTCCGTACCGCACGATTCCGGACGTGGCGATGGATGCCGACCCGAACACCGGCATGCTGATCGGTGAGACGCAGACGTTCCCGAACGGCGTGTACTACGACGAGTACCGCATCGGCGGGACCAGCCTGGCCTCGCCGCTGTTCACCGGCATGACGGCCCTCGCGCTGCAGAAGTCCGGCAGCGCCGTCGGCCTGCTGAATCCGGTGATCTACAGCAACGCCAAGACCGGGACGTTCACCGACATCAAGGGCGCGCCGAAGCAGGCCGGGGACGTCCGCGTCGACTTCGCCAACGGCTTGGACGCATCCGGTGGGCTGCTCTACTCCGTCCGCACCTTCGGGCAGGACTCGAGCCTGAAGGTGACCAAGGGGTGGGACGACGTGACCGGAATCGGCACGCCGAACGAGGGCTGGCTCTCGGCAATACCGGCGAAGGGCTAGCCGACACACGCAGGTCGCACGGGGCGTGCCGCATCAGCGGTGCGCCCCGTGCGCTGTCCGGTCGGTGACATCGCCGGCGGAGCGCAGGGCGACCAGAGCGTGGCCACCATCGGGACCTCGCCAGACCGGTACCGTGACGGCATCATGAACCTGATCGCGGTGTGGCTCGGCAAGCTCACCATGCTGGCGCTGCGGCTGATCGGCCGGCGCGGCAACGCGCTCCCCGGCCTGGTGGTCGAGAAGCTGGTCCCCAGCTTCCTGCCGCGTGCAATGGCCGGCCTGCCGCAGGGCGTCGTCGTGGTGAGCGGCACGAACGGCAAGACGACGACGACGAAGATGGCGGCCGCGCTGCTCGGCGAGCGCTACCGCGCCCTGACCAACGACACCGGCAGCAACTTCGTCCGAGGTGCCATCACCGCTACGGTTGAGCATGCGACGTGGACCGGGCGAATCCCTTATGACGTTGCGGTTTTCGAGCTCGACGAGGCGTGGGCAGTGCGCTTCGCGGACCTGGTTCCCCCGCGCCGCACGCTGCTGCTGAACGTCATGCGCGACCAGCTGGATCGCTTCGGCGAGATCGACACGACGGCCCGGCTGCTGGGGAAGGTGGCCGCGGCGACCACCGGGCACCTGGTGCTGAACCGGGACGACGAGCGCATCGCGGCGCTGGCAGCCGCCGCGTCGGCCGAGGTCAGCTACTACGGCGTCGCGCCCCAGCTGCGAGCCAGCTTCCCGAACGACGAGGAGCTGTACGGCGGGCCGGTCTTCGTCTCGTCCCTGCCGGCGGTGGCCGAGTTGCGCAGCCTGCCCGGCGACGACGAGCCCCGCGTCACCATCGCCCTCGGTGCGGACGAGCGATCGGTCCTGCTGCGCGCCGAGGGCCCGCACAACGCGCAGAACGCGGCCGGCGCCGCTGCGCTGGCGCTGACGTTCGGCCTCACCGCCGACGAGATCGCCGCCGGCCTGGCCAAGGTCGATCCGGCGTTCGGGCGGGGCCAGTCCTTCACCGTCGACGGCCGCCGCTTGGTGCTGCAGCTGGTGAAGAACCCGGCCGGGTTCCGGCAGAGCCTGCGCACCCTCGACAGCGGCCCGGCCGCGGACGCGGTGGTCATCGCGATCAACGACGACTACGCGGACGGCCGGGACGTCTCGTGGCTGTGGGACGTGGACTTCGCCGAGCTGACCGCGCGCGCGACCCGGCTGTCGACCGCGGGGACGCGCGCCGCCGACATGGCTGTGCGGCTGGGTTACGACGACGGCGACGTCGCCGAGGTGGAGGCCGACCTGGAGAAGGCGGTGCGCTCGGCCGTGGCCGCCAGTCCACCGCGCGGGCACGTGGTCGTGTTCTCGACCTACACCGCGATGTGGGCGCTGCACGCCATCCTGGTGCGCATCGGGGATCCGGCATGAAGCTGATCCACCTGTACCCGCGCGAGATGAACATCTACGGGGACACCGGCAACGTGATCGTCCTGCGCCGCCGGCTGCAGTGGCGCGGGCTGCCGGTCGAGGTGGTCCCGGTCAGCCTCGGCGACCGGCTGCCGACCGACGCCGACATCCTGCTCGGTGGCGGTGGACAGGACGCGGCGCAGGGTGACATCGGCGCCGACTTCGCCGCGCGGGGTGCCGAGCTGCGGGCGATGGCCGATGACGGGGTAGTTATGCTGGCCATCTGCGGCAGTTTCCAGATGCTCGGCCACGAGTTCGTCACTGTGGAGGGGCGCCGCATCGCCGGGGTCGGCGTGCTCGATGTCATCACGCGCGGGCAGGCCGAGCGGCTGATCGGCAACAACTACGTCGACACTCCTGACGCGGGACGGCTCGTCGGGTACGAGAACCACAGCGGTCTGACCGAGCTCGGGCCCGGCGTCCATCCGCTCGGGAGCACCGAGCCGGGCCGCGGGAACAACGGCAGGGACCGCACGGAGGGCGCGGTGCGGGACAACGTGATCGGGACGTACCTGCACGGGCCGGTGCTGGCCAAGAGCGCACGCTTCGCCGACGACCTGCTGCGGCGCGCGCTGGCCCGGCGCGGGCGGAGCACCGAGCTCAAGCCGCTGGATGACGCGATGGCCGATCAGGCGGCGCGGGTCGCGGTCGGCCGCCCCCGCTGAGGCGGTCGGCCACCGTGGCAGGATGGATCGGCAACCGAACACCGTCCACTGCCGCCGACCCGCAGCCTGCACGCGGGAGCCGAGGAGCCACGTTGTCCACCGAGATCGCCACCCAGCTCGCCACCGTGCACACCAGCGCGGGCGACATCCGCGTCAACCTGTTCGGGAACCACGCACCCAAGACGGTGCAGAACTTCGTCGAGCTGGCCCAGGGCGGGCGCGAGTGGCAACATCCGGGCACGCACGAGAAGACGAGCGCCCCGCTGTACGACGGCACGATCTTCCACCGGGTCATCAGCGGCTTCATGATCCAGGGCGGCGACCCGCTCGGTGAGGGCTTCGGCGGTCCGGGCTACAAGTTCGCCGACGAGTTCCACCCCGAGCTGTCCTTCGACCGGCCCTACCTGCTCGCGATGGCGAATTCGGGACCGAACACCAACGGCTCGCAGTTCTTCCTCACCGTCGGCCGCACGCCACACCTGAACCGAAAGCACACCATCTTCGGCGAGGTCGCCGACGCCGACAGCCGTGCCGTCGTCGACGCGATCGCCACGGCGCCCACCGCTCGCAACGACCGCCCCGTCCAGGACGTCACGATCAACTCCATTACCTTCCAAGCTGCGTAACGAGAGCGAGCACGAAGGATCGACGGGCGGTCGGGAGAGTCACCGTGATCGCGGAGACGAGCCGGTGTTACCGGCACCCGAATCGCGAGGCCCTGATCCGGTGCACGCGCTGCGACCGTCCGATCTGCCCGGAGTGCATGCGCGACGCACCGGTCGGCTTTCACTGCCCGGACGACGCGGCGCTGGGCGCGCGATCGATTCGTCCGCAGCGGACGGCCGTGGGTGCGCGCCTGCGGGAGTCGCCGCCGTACGCGACGACGGCGCTCATCCTGCTCAACATCGCGGCCTACGTGTACACCGGGCTGAAATCGCCCGGTGGCCTGGATCAGCCGTACGCCGCCAAGCTGTTCCTGGACTGGCAGCTGCAGCCGGACATCGTCTACCACCAGGACCAGTACTACCGGTTCGTGACCTCGGCGTTCCTGCACATCAGCCTGCTGCACATCGGCGCGAACATGTTCGCGCTGGGCATCGTCGGCCCGCAGCTGGAGCGGCTGCTCGGCCGATCCAGGTTCGTCGCGGTCTACCTGCTCGGAGCGCTGGGCGGCTCGGCCGCGATCTTCGCTTTCGGCAGCCCTGACCAGCCGGTGGTCGGCGCGTCCGGCGCGATCTTCGGCCTGTTCGGGGCGTGCCTGGTGATGGTGCGCCGCCTCGGCCTCGACGTCCAGTGGCTGATCGGCATCATCGTGCTGAACTTCGTAATCACCTTCTCGGTGCGGGACATCTCCAAGCTCGGGCACGTCGGCGGCGTCGTCGCCGGCGCTCTGGCCGCGATCGCGATCGCCGGGCTGCCCAGCGTGCGGCGGCCGATCCCGGCGCGCCTGCAGGCAGCCGGGCTGTCTGGTGTGCTCGTCCTGACGCTCGTGATCGTCGCGGTGCGTGCGGCTAACGGCTTTTAGGGCCCCAGCCGTCCCTTCCTAGGCCGCCGGCCGATCCTCGCGCCACCGCTCGCAAGCTCGGGTGGACACGAGGATCCGCGCGCGACGTCGTCGCGCTTGGCGGCCGGTGCGTTCCCGGCTTGCGCTCCGCCGGGGAGGTCGCCACAGGGCACGAGCTCGCGGTCGCCGCCAGGCAGGGCACCACAGGTCACGAGAGGGTTCTTGCATGCGTCGGTCTCCGCCGGGGAGGTGACCACCGGGTTCCTGCACGTGTCGGGTTCCGCGGGGAGGTCAGCGGGGGTCGAAGGCGCGCACCATGTCGGCGACGCGCGCGGGGTCGGCACCGAGCGCGCGGCGGCTGAGCACGATCAGCTGCTCGCCGGCATCGATCTCCAGGGTCGTCGAGCGCAGCCCGAGCCGCTCGCGGGTGTCGGCGCGCACGTCCTCGACGTCCGCCCAGGGCAGGCTGGTCCAGGCGAACGGCGAGCGGACGACCAGCCCGTCGGAGTCGGCTGCCAGCCGCGGCCAGAACAGCAGATCCGCGATCGTGTACGCGGCTAGCAGCAGGGCCGCACCCGCGAACATCAGCCGGCCGGCCGGGTCGCCGGTGAGCACGGCGGCAACGAGAGCGAGCACGGCGAAGGCGGCGGTAGCGAGCGTCAGCCGTCGATCCGGCCCGAAGCGACAGCGCGGCTGCCGGCCGGCGAGGTCACTCGAGATGTCGTCGTCCACAGGGTTATCCCCCGCTGGGGATGAACTACAGCGGTGTAATCACAGGTCGGGAAAGGGGCTGTGAATCGCTCACTCAGCGCCACTTGACGGCCATGACCAGCCCGACCAGCATCACGCCGAAACCGACGGCGAAGTTCCACGAACCCAGATCGGCCATGACCGGGACCCGCGGGCTGGTACCGCTGCTGGTCAGGTAGTACACGACCAGGTAGGCCAGGCCGATCAGCATGATCGCGGCCATCACGATGGGGTACCACGTGGGACTTGGCGCCAGCTGCTTGGTGCTCGTGCGCAGCGCCTCGGCCCGCAGCGGGGCGTCGCTCTTCTTGCGGACCTTGGACTTGGGCACGTGCTTCTCCTGCTCGACCGCGGCCCGGCTCGGGCGCCGGGCAGGTGACCACGAGTGCGGGGCCACACGCGTTAGCGTAGTCGGCGCACCGGCCGGTCGGGTCGGCACCGGTGCGGGGTACTGCGGAGGACGGAAGGACGCGCGTGCGCAACCTGATCAGGCGACTGTGGCCGTCGCAGTCCGCGGGCGGCAGGAGTCCGTGGCGCGCCCTGGTCCCGGTCGTCTGCCTGGTGGCCGGCGTCGGCTTCGCGGCGAGCGCGCGGGATTCGCGCGGTACCGACCTGCGCCCCGCGGGAACGGCGAACC
>JBOGDQ010000161.1:0-7704 GCA_050742975.1 Jatrophihabitantaceae bacterium | reverse complement strand
TGCGCTCGGCCAGCGCCTGCTTGGCGATCTTCGCGGCCTCGTCGTAGCCGACGTAGTGGTTGAGCGGCGTGACGATCGACGGCGAGGACTCGGCGAACTCCAGGCACCGCTCGACGTTCGCCTCGATTCCCGCGACGCACCGGTCGGCGAACACTCTGGAAACGTTGGCGATCAGCCGGATCGACTCCAGGACGTTGCGCGCGATCACCGGCAGCATCACGTTCAGCTCGAAGTTGCCCGCCGCACCGCCGAACGCGACGGCGGAATCGTTGCCGACCACCTGCGCGACGACCTGGCACACCGCCTCGCACAGGACGGGGTTCACCTTGCCGGGCATGATCGAGCTGCCCGGCTGCAGGTCCGGCAGGTAGATCTCGGTCAGGCCGGTGCGGGGGCCCGAGCTCATCCACCGGATGTCGTTGCTGATCTTGTTCAGGCCGACGGCGATCGTGCGCAGCACCCCGCTCGCCTCGACCAGCGCATCCCGCGAGCCCTGCGCCTCGAAGTGGTCCCGCGCTTCGGTCAGCGGCAGGCCCAGATCGGCGGCCACCCTCGCGATCACCTTTGCGGCTAGGCCGATCGGCGCGTTGATGCCGGTGCCGACCGCCGTGCCGCCGAGCGGAAGTTCCCCGATGCGCGGCAGGGAATCGCGCAGCCGCTCGACGCCGTGGCGAACCTGCGCCGCGTACCCGCCGAACTCCTGACCGAGGGTCACCGGGGTGGCGTCCATCAGGTGCGTGCGTCCGGACTTGACGACCGTCGCGAACTCGGCCGACTTCCCCTCGAGCGTGCCCGCCAGGTGCTCCAGCGCCGGGATCAGCTCGAGCGCGATCGCGCGGGTCGCCGCGATGTGCATGGCCGCCGGGAACTGATCATTCGACGAGAACGGGTCGTTGACGTCGTCGTTCGGGTGGACGGGCACACCCAGCCGCTCGCCCGCCAGCGTCGCCAGCACCTCGTTCGCATTCATGTTGGACGAGGTGCCGGACCCGGTCTGGAACACGTCGATCGGGAACTCCGCGTCCCAGTCGCCGCGCGCGACCTCGACGGCGGCGGCCTGGATCGCCTCGGCCTTGGCCGCGTCCAGCAGGCCCTCGTCCGAGCGGACGGCGGCGGACGCGCCTTTGATCGCAGCCAGCGCGCCGATCAGCTCGCGCTCGATCGGCTGGCCGGAGATCGGGAAGTTCTCGACCGCCCGCTGCGTCTGCGCGCGCCACTTCGCGGCGGCCGGGACGCGGACCTCGCCCATCGAATCGGTCTCGATGCGGTAGTCCTGCTGATCACTCACTCGGCCTCCTTCGTCGGCCGCAAAGACGTAACTGTGCTGGATGGTTCGCTCGCAAGCTCGCTCACGTGCTCTCCCGGGCTCGGCAATTCGGCCCCTCAAGCCTAGATCAGCCGGCCGCCCGACTCTCCGGTCGGGAGAGCAACGGAACAGGAACAGCCCTACTGCTGCGGGTACTGCTGCTGATAACCCTGCTGGGGCGCCTGCTGGGGCGCCTGCTGCTGGTAGGTCGGCTCGGGCGTCGCGGGCGAGCCACCCGGCGCGCCGTAGCCGAGCTGCGCAGCGGTCTGACGGGCACCCTCGTCGACCGGTATCGCCACGACGGCCGTCCCGTACGCGCACAGCTCGGTCCAGACGTCGCCCATCTCGGACGTGTCGAAACGCATGCCGATGACCGCGTTGCCACCCTTCGAGCGGGCGTGCTCGAGCATGCGGGACATCACCTCGTTGCGGCTCTCCGCCAGGTTCTTCGTCATGCCCTGCAGCTCACCGCCGAACATCGACTTGAAGCCGGCACCGATCTGCGAGAAGGCGTTGCGCGAGCGGACGGTCAGCCCGAACACCTCGCCGCAGACGCGCTGGATCTGCCAGCCTGGAATCTCGTTCGTGGTCACTACCAGCATGTCCGTGCTCCTTCAGTTCCGGTCGAAGTCCACTGCGGAGTATGCACGCAACTTGCCCAGTTGATGCAGAGAATCGACGAGACGGATGGTGCCGGACTTGGACCGCATCACGATCGACTCTGTCTGCACCGAGTCCGCGTTGTATCGGACCCCGCGCAGCAGGTCGCCGTCGGTGATTCCCGTCCCGCAGAAGAAGATGTCGTCACCGCGGACCAGGTCCTCGGTCAGCAGGACGCGGTCCAGGTCGTGCCCGGCGGCGATCGCCTTCTCCCGCTCGGCGTCGTCCTTCGGCCACAGCTTGGCCTGGATCACCCCGCCCATGCAGCGCATCGCGGCCGCCGCGATGATCCCCTCCGGCGTGCCGCCCACGCCCAGCAGCAGGTCGACGCCGGTCCCCGGACGGGCCGCGGCGATCGCGCCGGCCACGTCGCCGTCACTGATGAACTTGATCCGGGCGCCCGCCTCGCGAACCTCCCTGACCAGGCTGGCGTGCCGGGGCCGGTCCAGGATGCACACCGTGACGTCCTCGGGGTGCCCGTTCCTGGCCTTGGCGACCCGGCTGATGTTCTCGGCGGTGCTCGCGTTGATGTCGATCACCTGGCCGGCCTCGCCGCCGGCGACGATCTTCTGCATGTAGAACACGGCGGACGGGTCGAACATCGAGCCCCGTTCGGAGACCGCGATGACCGCGATCGCGCCGGGCATGCCCTTTGCCATCAAGGTGGTTCCGTCGATCGGGTCGACCGCGACATCGCACCGGGCGCCGGTCCCGTCACCGACCTCCTCGCCGTTGAACAGCATCGGCGCTTCGTCCTTCTCGCCCTCGCCGATGACGACGACGCCGCGCATGGAGACGGTGCCGATCAGCGCGCGCATGGCGTCGACCGCCGAGCCGTCGCCGCCGTTCTTGTCGCCGCGGCCGACCCAGCGCCCGGCCGCCATCGCCGCGGCCTCGGTGACCCTGACCAGTTCGAGCGCGAGGTTGCGGTCCGGCGCCTGCTTGGCGACGGCCAGTTCGTCCGGAATGTGCGAGGTGGTGTCGGGGGCTCCGTCTGGCATGGCGGCCTTCCTCTCGGCACTGAATCTGCGAACCTGTCGGCACGCTCTACGAACCTGGCGGTGAGGGGTTCGAGCCTGTCGGCAAGGTGGCTGTGCGCCCCATCTTTGCAGAACGCCGGCCCGGGCTCCGGATAAAGCGGTGAGCCGCGAGCGAGCCTCGCCCTAGTGTTGCCGCGTGCCCGTCTCCGATCAGCTTCGCGCGCGGACCGGGCTGTTCGCGGTCAGCGGGGGCGCCCTGCTGTGGGGGACGACCGGCGTCGCCGTTCGCATCATCCACGACCGGTCGGGCCTGTCGGCCGTCCCGATCGGCTGCTACCGGCTGGTGATCGCGGCCCTCGTCCTGGCCCTGGTGTTCCGCCGCGCCGGCGTGGGACGGATGCGGGCGTCGTGGCAGCGGCACCGGTGGTCGCTGGTGCTGTCCGGCGCCGGGCTCGGCGTCTATCAGGCGCTGTACTTCATCGGCGTCGAGGACGTCGGGGTCAGCGTGTCGACGCTCGTCAGCCTGGCGCTCGCGCCGGTGGCGATCACTGTGGTGACGGCCGCCGTGTCGCGGCGCTGGCCGGGGCCAGGCTCGCTGGCCACGCTCGGCTGCGCGATCGGCGGGCTGGCGCTGATCGCGCTGGCCAGCGGCTCGCCGACGAGCACCGCGCCGCATCCGGTCATCGGCATCCTCGCCTCGCTCGGGTCCGGCCTCGGCTACGCGGGGACGACCCTGCTCAACCGGCGGCTGGTGCGCGACGGCGAGCCGCTGCTGCTCACGGCCAGCACGAGCGCGATCGGGGCCGTGGTGCTGCTTCCGCTCGCGCTGCCGATCGGGATGGCCCTGCCGGCGGATGCGATCGCGAACGGCTGGCTGATCTACATCGGGCTGGTCTCGACGGTCGCCGCGTACGGCCTGTTCTACTCGGGGCTGCGCTCGGTGTCCTCCGAGGTCGCCGGCGTGCTGACGCTGCTGGAACCGCTGGCCGCGACCGTCCTTGCCGCGATCTTCCTGCACGAGAGGCTGACCGGTGCGGGGCTGGTCGGGGCAGCGCTGCTGATCATCGCGATCGCGGTGCTGTACGCGCGGCGCCCGGAGGCCGACGCGGCCGCGCTCTAGCTTTCCGCCTTCTCCGAGGGCGCTGCGTCGTGGGCGGCGATCGCGTCGTCCAATCGGGTGCTGGCGCCGTCCAGCCATCGCTGGCAGATGTCGGCGAGCTGCTCGCCGCGCTCCCACAGCGCGAGCGAGTCCTCCAGCGACTGGCCGCCGCCCTCCAGCTTCGCGACCACCTCGCGCAGCTCGGTCCGGGCGTCCTCGTACGAGATCCCGCTCATCGGCCTGAGACTACGGCGTCGAACTCGCCGCGGGCGACGCGGATGCGCAGCGACCCGGCGGCGTCCGCGGCGTCGCGGACGACGGTGCCGTCCGGGCGCCGCACGACGGCGTACCCGCGATCGAGCGTGGCCTGCGGGGACAGTGACCGGACCCGCGCGCGGACGTGCACCAGCTCGCCCTTCGCGGTCTCGAGTAGCCCGGCCAGCCGTCGTCGCGAGCGGTCGCGCAGCTGGGCCGTCTCGAGCCTCTCGCGTTCGATGCGGGCGCCGATCGTGCCGCGCATCCGCTGCGGCAGCCCGAACATCAGCTCGGCCTCGCGGTCGAGGCGCCGGTGCACGCAGTCGCGGGCGCGCCGGCGCAGGTCGGCGATCGCCCGCTGCTCCTCGGCCAGGTCGGGGACGATCCGCTTGGCGGCGTCGGTGGGCGTGGACGCGGCGAGGTCGGCGACGTGGTCGAGCAGCGGCACGTCGCTCTCGTGCCCGATCGCGCTCACCACGGGCGTCCGGGCATCGGACACCGCGCGGATCAGGGTCTCGTTGCTGAACGGCAGCAGGTCCTCGACGCTGCCGCCGCCGCGGGCGATCACGATCACGTCGACGTCGGGATCGGCGTCCAGCCGCTCGAGGGCGTCGACGACCTCGGTGACCGCGGTCGGCCCCTGCGTGGCCACGTTCTCGATCACGAACTCGACGCGGGGCAGGCGCCGGCGGGCGTTCTCGACGACGTCCCGCTCGGCGGCGCTGGCCCGTCCGGTGATCAGCCCGACCTTGCGGGGCAGGAACGGCAGCGCGCGCCTGCGGCCGGGGGCGAACAGCCCTTCGGCGGCAAGGAGCTTGCGCAGCTGCTCGAGCCGGGCGAGCAGTTCGCCCAGCCCCACCTGGCGGATCTCGGTCGCGCGCAGGCTGAGCGTGCCGCGCTCGATCCAGAAGTCCGGGCGGGCACGCACGATCACGCGCGAGCCCTCGACGACGTCGTCACCGAGCACGGTGCGCGCGCAGGTGACCGACACCGAGATGTTCGCGTCCGGGTCGCGCAGGGTCAGGAACTGGGTGGGCATGCCGGGCCGCCGGGTCAGCTGCGCGATCTGCCCGTCGACCCACACCTCGCCGAGGCGGGCGACCCACTCACCGATCTTCTGCGCGACGACGCGAACCGGCCACGGCGACTCGGCGGAGGTGTTCGCTGGCGGCACGGGGCTACTCGTCGCCGATCGCGTCGAAGCGGGACGGGGCACCGTTGCGCGGGCGCTTCACCGACTTGCCCGCGGCCGGTGGCTCGTCGGCAGGAACCTCGACGGGCGCGTCGAACGTGGCCCACGGCGGCGGCTCGTCGGTCGGCTCGCGGTGGTTGATCAGCTCGTCGCCCTTGGCCGCGAGCATGGCGTACCGCTGCTGGGCGCGCAGCGAGAGCTGCAGCGCCGTGCTGACCGCCAGCATGGGCAGTTCGATCGCCTTGTCGGGCAGGTGACGGGCCTGCTCGGCGGCTTCGACGGCCAGCCCGAGCGCGGCTCTGATCGGGGTCGGCAGCTGTGGCATGAGCTAAGCCTGCCTCATCCTGGCGATCCGTACCATGTGAACCATGACCTCCACAGAGCCGAGCCAGCGGGGGAGGGTGCTGCTGGCCAAGCCGCGCGGCTACTGCGCCGGCGTCGATCGCGCGGTGCAGACCGTCGAGCACGCGCTCGAGCACTACGGCGCGCCGGTGTACGTCCGCAAGCAGATCGTGCACAACCTGCACGTGGTGCAGTCGCTCGAGGCGCGCGGTGCGATCTTCGTCGAGGAGAACGACGAGGTGCCCGAGGGTGCGCTCGTGGTGTTCTCCGCGCACGGCGTCGCGCCCGAGGTGCACGAGCAGGCGAGCGCGCGTGGGCTGCGGACGATCGACGCCACCTGCCCGCTGGTGACCAAGGTGCATCACGAGGTGCGGCGCTTCGCCAGCGACGACTACGACATCCTGCTGATCGGCCATGAGGGGCACGAGGAGGTCGTCGGCACCAGCGGCGAGGCACCGGCGAACATCACGCTCGTCGACGGACCGGACGACGTGCAGCGGGTGAAGGTCCGCGACCCGGAGAAGGTTGTCTGGCTCTCGCAGACCACGCTGTCGGTCGACGAGACGCTGGAGACGGTGCACGCGTTGCGCGAGCGGTTCCCGTCGCTGCAGTCGCCGCCGTCGGACGACATCTGCTACGCGACGCAGAACCGGCAGGCCGTGGTCAAGACGATCGCGCCGCAGGTCGAGCTGTTCCTGGTGGTCGGGTCGGCGAACTCCTCCAACTCGGTGCGGATGGTCGAGGTCGCGCTCGCTGCAGGTGCGCCCGCAGCGCACCTGGTCGAGAACGCGTCCGCCATCGACGAGGCGTGGTTCGACGGGGTCACCTCGGTGGGCCTGTCGTCCGGTGCCTCGGTGCCCGAGATCCTGGTCCGCGAGGTCTCCGACTGGCTCGCCGCGTACGGCTACAGCGACTTGCAGGAGGTCAGCGACGCCGAGGAGCGGTTGACGTTCGCGCTGCCGCAGGAGCTGCGCCGCGCGATGAAGGCATGACTTCGCCGATTCGGGAGTTTCCCGTCCACCCCTCGGACGAAAAACTCCCCGATCGGGGTCAGCGGCGGACGACGAGACGGATACCGGCGATGATCAACACGGCGGCGGTGGCCGCGGCGATCGCCGGGAAGCCGTACACCAGCCAGTTCGCGGCGCCGTCGTAGAGTTCGCGCCGATCGCTGAGGCCACCGGAGCGCAGGTACAGCATGGCCCCGGACGCGAGCGAATAGACGATCGGTGGCGCGATCACGATCGGGAACATCGCCGAGCGGCGCACGAGGAGGATCGCGACGACCGAGGCGAGGATGATGCCGATGTTGAACCCGCCGCGGACCTGCGCACCGCTGATGGTGTCGATGACCCCGCCGATTCCGGCGATGACCAGCAGCACGATCAGGGCGCCCCATCCGGGCAGGCCGCGCTCGTCGGCGTGCTCGTTCGGGCGCGGGCTGAACCTGGACGGCAGCGCGGGTCCGGCGTAGGCGCCGGGACCCTGCGCGCTGACCGTGGCCGGCCCCCAGCCGCCGCCCTGGCCGCTGTCGTATCCGGCGCTCGAGGAGTTGCCGGGCGCACCGTACGGCGGCGGCGCCTTCACCACGATCGACTCCTCTGTGCGGCATCGGTGCGGCTGCGCAACGCCAAACGCGGCTAGTTACACAGCCCGGTGCAGATGAAGCAACGCTACCCGCCGTTCCTGAGGCAACGCTGCATTGAGCGCCCGAATCGGCCGATCCGGCGGCATCGACGACGGTCAGCGGCTAGCTCCCCTCGCGGCGGAGCTGATCGGGGCGGCGGAGCGGATCGGGCTCCACCTGTGCCCGCAGTGAGACGATCCGCTGGGCAGCCGGCTCGCTCAGCGCCACCGCGCGCGGCACGGC
>JBOGDQ010000160.1:0-24222 GCA_050742975.1 Jatrophihabitantaceae bacterium | reverse complement strand
GAGCTGGTCGCGCCCGCCGACGAGCCCGACGCCGGTGAGCAGCTCACCGAGATGGTCGAGCAGCCGGCCAAGGTGATGCGGATTGGCACGATGATCAAACAGCTGCTGGAGGAGGTCCGGGCGGCTCCCCTCGACGAGGCCGGCCGCCAGCGACTGCGCGAGATCCACGAGTCATCGATCCGCGAGCTGGAGGACGGCCTGTCCCTCGAGCTGCGCGAGGAGCTGGACCGGCTGAGCCTGCCGTTCGGGTCGGACGTCCCGTCCGAGGCCGAGCTGCGGATCGCCCAGGCCCAGCTGGTCGGCTGGCTGGAGGGACTGTTCCACGGCATCCAGACGGCCCTGTTCGCCCAGCAGATGGCCGCACGCGCGCAGCTGGAGCAGATGCGGGGGCGGGCCCTGCCGCCCGGCGCCGGCGAGCGGCACATGATCATCGGTCCGGGCGGGCAGATGATCGTCCCGGGCGGTCACCTCGGCGGCCGGGGCGAGGACGGCGACGAGTCAGGTGGCACCGGCCAGTACCTGTAGCAGCGCGATTGCGGTACGTCGGCGTCGGAAAGTGACGCTCAGCTAGCGCGGCCGGTCAGTAGGGACTCGATCAGGGTGGCGACGGCGTCGTCCTCGTTGCTGCCGACGACCGCGCCGGCCGCCTCGATCGCAGCCGGGTGCGCGTTCGCGACCGCGTAGGACGTCCCGGCCCACAGCAGCATCGGGACGTCATTCGGCATGTCCCCGATGGCGACCACCTCGGCCGCGGAGATGCCGTGTGAGGCGGCCAGTTCGGCCAACCCGCTCGCCTTCGTCACCCCGGGCGCCGCGATCTCCAGCAGCCCGAACGACGACGAGTGGGTGACGCTGGCCCGGTCGCCGATGATCGATTCGGCGGAGTCGAGGAAGTCGTCGGCGTCCGCCGCCCGGTCCTTGGCAAGCAGCTTGACGATCGGCCGGGTGATGATCGTCGCGACGTCGGTGACGAGCGGTGCCGGGATGGGCCGGCCGCGACGGTCGACGAGGGGGTTGATCGCCCAGTCGTGGACGTACCCGGGCTCGGCCGCGAAGCCGTCGCCGTACTCGCCGGCGAACTGCACCTCCGGGAAGGCGGCGCGCAGGTCCGTAGTGAGCGGGCCGAGGATGGCCGGGTCCAGGTGGTGCACCGTCAGGACGGTCTCGGTGGCCAGGTCGTACAGCACCGCCCCGTTTGCCCCCACCGCGACGCCGAGATGCCCGGTCGTCTCGACCACCTGGTCCAGCCAGCGCGGCGGGCGCCCGGTCACGAACGCGACGAGCAGGCCGGCGTCGTCGGCGGCGCGCAGGGCGGCACGGGTGCGCTCGGAGACCGAGTTGTCGCTGCGCAGGAGCGTCCCGTCGAGATCTGTCGCCACCATCCGGACGGTCATGGCGAGTACCCGCCGATGATCGCGTTTTCCCCGCGCGAAACCGGTTTGACCGCCCCGAACCGGTGCACAGCGGGGAAAACGTGGTCGATCACGGAGCCGTCAGCACCTCACGGCCGCCCAGCCACGGGCGCAGCGCCGCCGGCACGTACACCGAGCCGTCCGGCTGCTGGTGGTGGTCGAGCAGGCAGGCGATGGTGCGGGCGATCGCGCACAGCGTGCCGTTCAGCGTGGCCACCGGCTCGTTGCGCCCGTCGGCGCGCGTACGGATGTTCAGCCGCCGGGCCTGGAACGTCGCGCAGTTCGAGGTCGAGGTCAGCTCGCGATACGTGCCCTGCGACGGGAACCAGGCCTCGATGTCGTACTTGCGCGCGGCGCTCGAGCCGAGATCACCGGCGGCCACGTCGATCACGCGGTAGGCCAGCTCCAGCTTGTCGATGAACTCGCGCTCCCAGGCCAGCAGCCGCTGGTGCTCCTCGCGCGCCTGGTCGGCGGGGACGTAGGAGAACATCTCGACCTTGTCGAACCAGTGCACCCGGATGATCCCGCGGGTGTCCTTGCCGTACGAGCCGGCCTCGCGGCGAAAGCACGAGGAGAACCCGGCGTAGCGCAGCGGCAGGTCGGCCAGGATCTCGTTCGAGTGGTAGCCGGCCAGCGCGACCTCGGACGTCCCGACCAGGTACAGCTCGTCGTCGGCCAGCTTGTACACCTCCGCCGCGTGCGCGCCGAGGAAGCCGGTCCCCTCCATCGTCTCCGGCTTGACGAGCGCCGGCGCGATGACCGGGACGAAGCCGGCGGCCGCAGCCTGCTCCATCGCCAGGTTCACCAGCGCCAGCTCGAGCTGCGCACCGATGCCGGTGAGGAAGTAGAACCGCGCGCCGCTGACCTTCGCGCCGCGCACCGTGTCGATGGCCTGCAGCGCCTCGCCGATCTCGGTGTGATCGCGTGGCGCCTCCACGGTCGGGACGGTGCCGACGGTCTCCAGCGTGACGAAGTCGTCCTCGCCGCCGGGCGGGACGCCGTCCTCCACGACGTTCGGGACGGCCAGGTGGGCCGCTCGCAGTGCGGTGTCCGCAGCCGCCTGCTCGGCCTCGGCGTCCTTGACCTGGGCGGACAGCTCGCGGGCTCGCGCGAGGACCGCGTGCCGCTGCTCGGGCGCGGCCCGCGACACCGCCTTGCTGGCGCTGTTCGACTCGGCGCGCAAGGCGTCGGCGCGGGCCACCGCTGCCCGGCGTGCGTCGTCGGCAGCCAGCAGGGCGTCGACGAGCGCCTCGTCGGCGCCGCGGATGCGCTGCGAGGCGCGCACCTGGTCGGGGTCCTCCCGCAGGAGCCTGAGGTCGATCACCGGCCCAGGTTATCGGCCGCCGTCCTGTTCACCTGCCCTTCATCCAGAGCTCGGATCCGGGGTGAAGGTCGCCGAGGTCAGCGTGGTCGTCGGTGTCGGCATCCTCGCCATGTTCGCGCTCGGGCTGTACACGGAGCCCGCTCCGGCGGATCGTCGGGAATGCGACGAACGTGCGGTCATATCGTGATCCGAGATAACGGTGTGGTAACGACTCAGGACGGGTCGAGACTCGGTGCGCCCCGGCGGGTGGACATTGGCTCACCGATGCCGCAAGTATGCAAGGGTGACCGGCGACCCCGGCCGCGAAACATTCCTGCTAAAGATCGGGAGACAACCGGCAATGCGCACTCGCCGTACTGTGCTCGGAGCGGGGCTCATCGCCCTGACCCTGGGAATCGCAGCCTGTTCCGGAAGTTCCGGCTCGGCCAAGCACACGGGAAGCAACACCTCGGGCGACAAGGCTGGAGGCACGCTCAACGTGGTGCAGGGCACCTCGCCGGACAGCCTTGACCCGCAGTTCAGCTACACGACGCAGGGCGCCGAGGCCGACGATATGGTCTACACCCCGCTGTTGCAGTACGCGGCGAAGTCCGGGACGGCCGGTACCCAGCTGATTCCCGGCCTGGCCGAGGCGCTGCCGACGGTCTCCTCCGACCAGAAGACGTACACCCTGAAGCTGCGCTCGGGCCTGAAGTACTCCGACGGAACCGCGGTCAAGGCGTCCGACTTCACCCACGCCATCGAGCGCGCGTGCAAGATCAGCTGGGGCGGCAAGTCGTTCTACACCGGCTACATCGTCGGTGCCGCGGCCTACGACGCCGGCAAGGCGACGACGATCAGCGGAATCAAGGCCGACGACAGCACCGGCCAGATCACGATCGATCTGACGACGCCGTACGGCGCCTTCGCCAACCTGCTTGCCTTCCCGTCGAGCGCGCTCATCCCGGGCACGACCCCGATGAAGGTGCTCTCGAACGACCCGCCGGTCGGCGTCGGCCCGTACAAGTTCGGCAAGATCGTCCCCAACGCCTCGTACGAACTGGTCAAGAACACCTCGTTCGCCGGCTTCAACATTCCGGGAATCCCGACCGGGTACGCCGACAAGGTCGAGGTCGTCAAGAACACCAACACCAACACCGAGGCGCAGTTGGTCCTGAACAACCAGGCCGACATCTTCGACCCCGGCGACGCGCTGCCGGCCGGCGTGCTGTCCAGCGTGACCAGCCAGGCCAAGGACCGCTACCAGAAGGTGCCGCTGGCCTCGACGTACTACTTCTTCATGAACACCCAGGTGGCGCCGTTCAACAACGTGAAGGCCCGCCAGGCGGTCAACATGGCCACCGACCGGACCGCGCTCGCCCGCCTGTCCAGCGGGGCGAACACGCCGGGCTGCTTCTTCCTGCCGCCGACGATCGTCGGTCACCAGGATGGCGCGTGCAACGGCGTCGACCCGAGCAAGGTGCCCTCGTCCAGCGATGTCGCCAAGGCCAAGCAGATGATCCAGCAGGCCGGCCTGGCTGGCACCAAGGTCACGGTCTGGAGCGAGACGCGCAGCCCGCGCCAGGAGTTCTGCACCTACTTGAACGGCCTGCTCAACCAGCTCGGCTTCAAGTCGTCGCTGAAGGTCATCCAGGACACGGTGTACTTCCAGACCATCGGTAACCAGAGCCTGGAGCCGCAGATCGGATTCGCCGACTGGTCGCAGGACTTCCCGAACCCGTCGGACTTCTACCTGCTGCTGTCGAAGGCGGGCATCCAGAAGGTCAACAACGAGAACTTCGGCAACGTCGACGACCCGCAGATCGAGAGCCAGTTGGCCAAGCTCGACCCGGTGCCGGCCACCCAGCTCGCGTCGAGCGAGAGCGGCTGGAAGACCCTGGACACCTACGTCGCGAACCAGGCGTACGTGGACGTCTTCGGCTACAACACCGCACCGAAGTTCATGTCCAATCGGGTGGACTTCGACAAGGCGGTGTTCAACCCGGTGTACTACATCGAGTACTCGACGGTTGAACTCAAGAAGTAGTCTCACCGCGTTATGACCGACGCTGCACAGGTGGGGTCTGCCGAGAAATCGGCGGACCCCACCCGCGGGGCGGGCCCGCTACGGCTGGCCCTGCGCCGACTAAAACGCAACCGGGTCGCGCTGATCTTCGGCGCGATCTTCTTCCTGATGGTTCTCGCGTGCCTGCTGGGTCCGGTGTACGCCGCGCACATCGCGCACACCGGACCCAACGACAACCACGTCAGCACGCAGATCAAGATCAACGGCAAGCTGACGAACGTGGTCAGCCTGCAGGGTCTGCCGATCGGCCCGACCTGGCACGCGAAGTTCTTCTTCGGCGCCGACTACAACGGCCGTGACGTGGCGGTGCGGCTGCTCTACGGCGGCCGGACCTCGCTGGAGATCGGCCTGATCGCCACGCTGATCACCATGGTCGGCGCGACGCTGCTGGGCATGCTGGCCGGCTTCTTCCGTGGCTGGACGGACACGATCATCTCGCGCATCCTCGACCTGGTCTGGGCCTACCCGGCACTGCTGCTCGGCGTGGCGCTGGGTGTCAGCCTGGCCGTCGGCGGCCTGGCTGTCGGCCCGGTGCACATCTCGGGCGGCTCGAACTTCATCCCGGCGCTCGTGATCGGAGTGGTGTACATCCCGTACGTGGCCAGGCCGGTGCGCGGCGAAGTGCTCTCGCTGCGTGAACGCGAGTTCGTGGACGCGGCCCGCATCCTCGGCTACGGCCGGCTGAAGATCATGTTCCGCGAGATCCTGCCGAACCTGTCGTCGACGCTGCTGGTGTTCTTCGCGCTGCAGCTGGCCCAGTCGATCGTGCTGGAGGCCTCGCTCTCCTTCCTCGGCGCGGGTGTGCAGGCGCCCAACTCGTCGTGGGGAACCATGCTGGCCTCCGGCGTCGAGAACGTCACCGCGTCCCCGCACATGGTGCTCGTCCCGGGCATCATGCTGATCATCACGGTGCTCGCGGTGAACATCTTCGGAGACGGCCTGCGGCAGGCGTTCGACCCCCGCGCGCGCGTCCGGCTGGAGCGCTGAGCCGCCATGGACATCGTGTACTTCGCGGCCAAACGGTTCGCCTCGGCGATCGTCGTCCTGTTCGCGGTCAGCGTGCTGACGTTCCTGATCTTCTTCGCCATCCCGAACGGTGACCCCGCGCTGCGCCTGGCCGGGCGCACCGCAACCCAGCAGACTATCCAGACGGTGCGCCACGACTACGGCTTCGACCGCCCGCTTTACGTGCAGTACATCAAGGTGATGAAGCAGATCTTCGACGGGAGCATCCAGTCCTACACCCAGCACGTCACGGTGTTCTCGCAGATCAAGCGGGGCCTGCCCGCCACGCTGTCGCTGGCGATCGGCGCGGCGATCATCTGGATGATCATCGGCATCACGCTCGGCGTCATCGGCGCGATGCGAGCCGGCAAGGCCACCGACGTCGCGATCAGCACCTTCAGCTTCGTCGGCATCTCGGCGCCGTCGTTCGTGCTGGGCGCGATCCTGCTGTACGCGCTCGCCTACAAGACGCAGATATTGCCGTCGGGCGGCTACACGCCGTTCGGCAGCGATCCGGTCCAGTGGTTCGAGCATCTCGTGCTGCCCTGGATCACCATGGCGATGCTGTACATCGGCATCTATGCGCAGGTGCTCAGATCTAGCGTGCTCGAGGCGATGAGCACCGACGCCGTCCGGACGGCCCGCGCCAAGGGCCTGTCCCCGAGCCGGGTCATGATCAAGCACGTGCTCCGGGTGTCGCTGATACCGATCACCTCGCTGTGGGGGCTGGACTTCGCCGCGGTCCTCGGCGGCAGCACCCTGGTCGTGGAGAAGGTGTTCAACCTCAACGGGGTGGGGCAGTACGCCGCGGACTCGGTGGGGTCCCTGGATGTCCCGCCCGTGCTGGTCATCGTGCTGCTCGGCGCGGCTATCGTCGTGCTGATGAACGCGGTCGTGGACGTGCTGTACGCCGTACTCGACCCCCGGATCAGGACGTCGACCAAATGATCGAGCCGGAGTTCTTCCAGAGCACGCCGACCTCGGACGAGGTGCTGCGGGTGGAGCACCTGAAGGTGTCCTTCCGCACCGAGCGCGGCGTGGTGCAGGCGGTCGACGACGTCTCGTTCGTGGTGCGCCGCGGTGAGGTGCTCGCGATCGTGGGCGAATCCGGGTCCGGCAAGTCGGTCAGCGCCATGACGATGATGGGCCTGACCCGCTCACCCAACGCGAGCATCAGCGGCTCGGCCCGCCTCGCCGACGGCACCGAGCTGGTCACCGCGCGCGATGAGGACATGCAGAGCGTGCGCGGTTCACGGATCGCGATGATCTTCCAGGACCCGATGAGCGCGCTCACCCCGGTGTACCGGGTCGGTGACCAGATCGCCGAGCAGATCCGCGTGCACGAGAAGGTGTCCAAGAAGGCGGCGCTGGCCCGCTCGGTCGAGCTGCTGGAGCGGGTCGGCATCCCGCGCGCGGCCGAGCGCTCGCGCGCCTACCCGCACCAGTTCTCCGGCGGCATGCGGCAGCGCGTCATGATCGCGATGGCGCTGTCCTGCTCACCGGAGATCCTGATCGCGGACGAGCCGACCACCGCCCTGGACGTCACCATCCAGTCGCAGATCCTGGCCGAGATCGAGGACCTGCGACGAGAGACCGGCGTCGCGGTCCTGCTCATCACGCACGACCTCGGTGTGGTGGCCGAGGTCGCCTCACGGGTCGTCGTCATGTACGCCGGCCGGGTGGTCGAGGAGTCCGAGGTGCACGACATCTTCAAGGATCCGCTGCACCCCTACTCGTGGGGGCTGCTCGGCTCGATCCCACGGGTCGACCTGGACCGTCCCGACCGGCTGCCGACCATCCACGGCTCACCTCCTTCGCTGCTGAACCCGCCGACCGGCTGCCACTTCAAGACGCGCTGCCCGCACCGGTTCGATAAGTGCGATACCGAGCCCGAGCTGCGGGCACCGGAGCCCGACACGGCCCACCGCGACCGCTGCCACCTCTCGCTCGAGGACAAGCGAAGCCTGCGAATGGTCAACGGCGCGATCGGCCTGCCGACCCCGACCGAGGCACAGGCATCATGATTGATCTGGCCAAGCGCGACACCCTCGCACTGCTCGAGATCGACCACCTGAGTGTGATGTTCCCGGTGCGGGCGGGTACCTGGGGCGGGGTGGTCGGGCACGTCCACGCGGTAGACGACGTCACGCTGACCCTGATCGAGGGCGAGACGCTCGGCCTGGTCGGTGAGTCCGGATGCGGCAAGACGACGCTGGCCCGCACGCTGGTGCGCCTGACCGACCCGACCGCCGGCACGATCCGCTTCCACGGCGAGGACCTGACCGCCAAACGCAACCGGGCACTGAGGGGCTTTCGCCGCCAGGTCCAGATGGTGTTCCAGGACCCGCAGGCGTCCCTGAACCCGCGCAAGCGGATCAGCCAGATCGTGGGGGCCGGCCTGCAGCTGCGCGGGGGCGCGAAGCGCGACACCGGCGAGCTGAACGCGCTGCTGGCCCGGGTGGGCCTGGACCCGGACCACGCCCAGCGCTACCCGCACGAGTTCTCCGGCGGCCAGCGCCAGCGCATCGGGATCGCCCGGGCGCTGGCGGCCGACCCCAAGCTGCTCATCCTCGACGAGCCGGTGTCGGCCCTTGACGTCTCGATCCAGGCGCAGATCGTCAACCTCCTCGACGACCTGCAGGACGAGCTGGGGCTGTCGTACATCTTCGTGGCGCACGACCTGAGCGTGGTGCGCCACGTCTCGGACCGGATCGCGGTCATGTACCTGGGCAAGATCGCCGAGCTGTCGCCGGCCGACGAGCTGTACGCGACGCCGATGCATCCGTACACGGCCAGCCTGCTCGATGCCGTCCCGATACCGGACCCCGACCGCCGGCGCGACCGGCGGCGGCTCGTGGGCGAGCTGCCCAGCGCGACCAACCCTCCCCCGGGCTGCCGGTTCCACACGCGCTGCCCATGGGCGACCGACCTGTGCACCAAGGTGGAGCCGCCGCTGGCGCAGTTCGACAACGGGCACCTGGTGGCGTGCCATCACCCGTTGAAGGTCACGCCGGCCCAGATGTCCGCGGCGACCCGCTCGGACGCCAGCCCGCGCAGCTCCGCAGCCGAGCTGACGCTGACCCCGTCCGAAGCGCACGAGGTCGAGGTCGACGAGTCGGTGCAGGAGATCGCGCAGGTGGCCGGCGGCGGCGCCGCGGACGCGTCCGATCCGATGCATGGCATGTAGGCCCGCCGATCGCGTGCTGCAACTGTCCCGCGCCCGCTTCGGGCAACTCGTCGACGACGCGCTCGACACGCTGCCCGTCGAACTGCTGCGCCTGCTGGATAACGTCGTGATCCAGATCGCCGAGCGCGACGCCGGGGAGCCGAGCCTGCTCGGCGTCTACCACGGTGTGTCGCTCACCGAGCGCGGCCATGACTACACCTTCGCGCTGCCGGACACGATCACCATCTTCCGCCAGGCCATCCTGGACGTCTGCGATGACGAGGCCCAGGTGGCGCACGAGGTGGCGGTGACCGTGGTGCACGAGATCGGGCACCACTTCGGTATCGCGGAGGCGCGGTTGCACGAACTCGGCTGGGGATGAGGCTCGATACGCTGGGGGACGTGACTGACCGGCTGCCGATCAAGATGCTCCACGACCGCGTCCTCGTGAAGGAACCCCGGGACGAGGGTGAGCGGCGCTCCTCGGGAGGCATCCTGATCCCGGCCACCGCGTCCGTCGCGAAGCGGCTGATCTGGGCCGAGGTGCTCGCGGTGGGCAACCACGTGCGCGCGGTCGAGGTGGGCGATCGGGTGCTGTTCAGCCCGGACGATCACCACGAGGTCGAGATCGCGGGCGACGAATTCCTGCTGCTGCGCGAGCGTGACCTGCACGCCGTCGCCGCGGAGCGCAACGACGCGAACACCGGCCTGTACCTCTGAGGCTCACTCGAAGGGTGCGACCGCGCTCTCCTGCGCCTCGGCCCAGCCGGTCGAGCCGACCACGACCTTCACCCCGCGCGCCCGCGCGGCCGCGACGAGTTCGGTGGCGAACTCGCGGCGGTACCGTCCGCAGCGCAGCGCGGGCGCGATCGTCTCGTCGTCGCCGTCCTTGCCCTTGGTGTGCACGAGGATCGCCGGAGCGCCCTTCGCTCGCGCGCTCATCGTGTTCTCCAGGCGCAGCAGGGTGATCTTGCCGATCCGGTCCCAGGGGTAGTCCCACCGCGTCCAGAACCGGGTGTGCACGCCCTCGTCATCGAAGCTCGCCCAGGCGGTGAGCCCGCGCAGCCACAGCAGGTCGAGCAGGACCAGCAGGATCAGCCAGGCCGACAGCCCGCCGCCGCCGGCCAGTCCGATCACCACGGCCACCGAGCCCACCGCGTAGCAGGTGAGCACCGCCTGCCAGACGGTGCCGAACAGCCGGGCGACGAGCGGGCGATGCAGCCGCGTCGCGCTCGCCCGGCCCGCAAGCTCGCTCACTGCTCGTTCGCCTTGTGGTGCTCGTCGGCGCCCTTGCCAGCCTCGGTACCGCCCTTGACGAACTTGTTCTCCGCCACGTCGTGCACGTTGTTCAGCGGGGAGTGGTCCAGGTTGTGCGAGGCGTTGATCAGCTTCGAGACCGGCGGGCTGTGGCTCCATCGCGGGGCGTTGGTCTTCCAGCCCTTCTTCAGCCCCTTGGACCGTCCGGCCAGCTGACGCAGGCGGTTGCCGGCCTTGTCCAGGTCCTTGGCGAGCTTCTCGGCCTTCGAGCCCATCTGGGTGAACTTCTGGGCGAACTTGGCGATCCGCTTCATCACCGCGCCGATCCGCAGGCTGAACCGCTCGGCCTGGATCGAGGCGTCGATGTCGACCGAGGCCACGAACACCGCGATGGACGAGCCGAAGGAGAACCAGGACGAGGCCAGCGCCACCAGCGCCTCGACGATCACGCGTCCGAGGAAGGTGGACAGCATGTCGTAGATGATCGCCCGCTCGGTGCCGACGATGATCCCGGCCGCCGTGATGCCCTCGCTGGCGTGCTCGCAGTGGTTCGCGGTGGCGCTCAGGACCTGGACGAGCTCGTCCGCAGCCTTGCGGTAGTCGTCGGCCGCCTGCCCGGTCCAGTGCTCGGTAGAGCGCACCGCGCTCGTGTAGCTCTGCGCGTCGTCGTTCAACGCCTTGGCGATGTTCGCCCAGGTCTGGGTCAGGGCCTCGATGGCGGCGGTGTCACCGGTGAGCTTGTCGATCGGCTCGCGCAGGAAGTCGACGTGCTGAAGCAGCCAGCCCACGCCAGCGCTCGCGATGGCACCGAACGGGTCGAACACCATGCCCAGGGCGTCCAGTCCGGCGCTGACGCCGTCGACGCTGTAGTCCCAGGCGTCGTTGTCCGACGTCAGGTTCATGACGTCGCCGGCCAGCCCGAGGCCGGCCGAGGCCTGCGGCCCTTCGGTCTCGGCGACGAGTGAGTTGCCCATCAGCAGTCCCGTTTCACGGTTCAGAAGGTGTCGGAGTTGAGCTGGTTCAGCGTCGACTTGGCGTCCTGGTCGACGCTCTCGTACACGTCGGAGTTGGCCTCCAGGCCGTCGGCGTACGCGTCGGTGAGGTCTCCGGCCTTCCTGACCAGGCCGACGGCATCGCCGAAGAACAGCTCCAGCGCGGGGACGATGAGCCCCGAGCAGATTGCGCCGTAAGCGTCAATCCCGCCGATACCGACCTCGTTCGCCGCGTCGGCCGCCTGGTCGACGGCCGTCGCGATGTGCCGGACGTCGCTCGCGTGCGCGCGCAGCAGGTCGGTCTTGACGGTGAACTGGGTCATCGCGGTTCTTCCTCGTCGGGGTCCGGCGGGACCGCGTCGCGCATCAGCTGCAGGGTCGGTGAGTCCGGGCCGACCAGCTCGCCGAGGATCTGCTGGCTGCGCGCGGCGGCCGCGCGGCAGGCCTGCCCGTAGACGCGCATCGTGGTGGCCGACAGCTTCGCTGCACCGAGTCCCTCGGCCTTGGGGCCGAAGCTGATCGACTGCATCACGCCGCCCGCGCCGACCGTGACCGTGACGACGCCCTCCGAGCGAGCGGTCGCGGTGTTCTGCGCCAGCTCGGCCTTGACCTGCTCGGCCCGTTCGCGCAGCTGACCGAACCGGGCCACCTGCTCGCGGACGAACGCGTCCGGGTCGAGCGTGCCGCCTGAGGTCATGGGGCTCCTGCCTGGATCCGGCCCGGCCGCGGGGCGACGGGCAAAGCTCTCGACTGCGATCTTATCCAGCCAAACCCACTCGCTGAACGGAAAATGGCCACCTGCCGGCCGGGCTCAGGAGCGGCCTGTCTCGCGCACCTGCCGCAGCCAGCCGCGCGAGCCGGTGAAGTCGGCGTCGGAGCGGCCGGTGGGAACCGGCCCCTGGACGCCGTCGCGGCGCGGGTAGGAGCCGAGGTAGCGGACGTCGGCGCACACCCGGTGCAGCGCGGCGATCGCGTCACCCACCCGCTCCTCGTCGATGTGCCCCTCGCAGTCGACCGAGAAGCAGTACTGGCCGATCCGGCCCTTCGTCGGCCGCGACTCGATCCGCGTCAGGTTGACCGCGCGCGAGGCGAACTCGGTGAGGATCTCCAGCAGCGCTCCGGAATGGTTCTCGCGCAGATAGGCGACGAGCGTCGTGCGGTCGTTCCCGGTCGCCGGGGGCGCCGCCGCCGGCCGGGTGAGCAGCACGAACCGGGTCACCGCGCCCGGATTGTCGGCCACGTCGTCGGCCAGGGCGACCAGGCCGTACAGCTCGCCGGCGACGGACGCGCTGATCGCCGCGTCGAACTCGCCCGCTGCGACCGCCCGGGCTCCGGCGGCGGTGGAGCCCACCATCGCCACCTGGGCACGGGGGAGGCGCTCGCGCAGCCAGCGCCGGACCTGCGCCTCGGCGTGCGGATGGGTGGCGATCGTGCGGACGTCGGCGAGGGCCGTGCCGGGGCGGGCGAGCAGATCGAACACGACCTGGATGTACGTCTCCTCGGCGATGATCAGCTGGTCGCCGACGGCAAGCTCGTCCAGCGTCGCCGGGACCGCGCCCTCGACGGAGTTCTCGAGCGGGACGAGCGCCGCGTCGGCCGCCCCGGAGCGCACCGCGTCGATCGCGGCCGTGACCGTCGCCATCGGCTCCAGCCGCGCGTGGGTCCCGACGGGCAGGCCGAGCAGGGCGGCGTGGGCGAACGTCCCCTCCGGACCGAGGAAGGCGAGGGTGCTCACCGGCCCAGCTTCCCGCACCTCGTGCTCGGGAGCGACACTCAGCCCGCCCTGGGCAGGCCGGAGCGGTGCTTGCGCCGGGCCGCGGACACCGCCTGCTGTTCCTCGGGGGACAGCTCGTTCTCGCCGGCGCCGGCCGTGATCCCCTTGGCGTACACGCGGGTGTCGCTCTGCCCGGCGATCGCGCTGATGGTGACGCCGTCGCCGCGCTCGTCCAGCAGGGCGAGCGAGAACGACATCCGTCCGGAGACGCCGGTGAACGCGTCGTAGCGCACGAGCGCGACGTTGCGCAGTACGCCGGCCACGTCGTCCGAACCGGCCCGCGCCGCGGCCAGGGCCTCGTCGCGGGCGGTCTCGATGGAGGTCCGCAGCCCGGCGATCTCCTCCAGCGCCGACGCGGTCAGCTCGGCGTGGCGGGTCGTCGCCTCGACCAGGGATTCGCGGGGGCGCCCACCGTCGGTCCCGCGCGCGAGCAGGGTCGTCGCGCGTCGCAGCTTGGCCAGCGTGCGCAGCGCGATATACGCCGCGACGAGGGCGACGTAGGCGAGCACGAGCGCGAAGACCGCGACGTAGGTGGACATCGTGCTCAGGCTATGCGCGGCGGCGAGAACTTCGGGCGCGACACGGCCGGACGCGCCTCCCGACCGGAACCCTCTCGCGAGAAACACCCTCTGGACAATATGCGCAGCTAAAGTCGAAAAGCGCTAGACAGACTGTGCAGAATGTCTGCCATCGATATGCATGGTTGCGCACCCGGCGGGGATCTCGCAGGCTAGAGCCATGACAAGCGTTGAGCTGACCCCGGAAGAGCGCGCCGCCGATCTCACCGTCGAGCGACTGAAGCAGCTGGTCGGCCTGGTCGACTACGACGAGGCGAAGGACCCGTTCCCGGTCACCGCGATGGACGCGGTGGTGTTCGTGGCCGGAAATGCCACCCAGAGCGCGCACTTCTACCAGCATGCGTTCGGGATGACCCTGGTCGGCTACACCGGCCCGGAGACCGGCAACCGTGACCACAAGGGCTTCGTCCTGCGCTCCGGCTCGGCCCGCTTCGTGATCCTGGGTGCGGTCGACCCCGCCAGCCGGTACGCCGACCACCACCGCGCGCACGGCGACGGTGTCGTCGACCTGGCGCTCGAGGTGCCCGACGTCGACAAGTGCATCGAGCACGCCCGCGCGCAGGGCGCCACGATCCTCGACGAGCCGCACGAGGTCAGCGACGAGCACGGTACGGTCCGGACGGCCGCCATCGCCGCGTACGGCCAGACCCGGCACACCCTGATCGACCGCTCCCGCTACACCGGCGTCTATCTGCCCGGCTGGGTGGAGAAGGCCTCGACGATGACGGCCCCCGACAAGAGGCTTTTCCAGGCCGTCGACCACTGCGTCGGCAACGTCGAGCTGGGCCGGATGGACGAGTGGGTCGAGTTCTACAACCGGGTCATGGGCTTCGTGAACATGGCCGAGTTCATTGGCGACGACATCGCGACCGAGTACTCGGCGCTGATGAGCAAGGTCGTCGCGAACGGCAATCACCGCGTCAAGTTCCCGCTGAACGAGCCCTCGCCCGGCAAGCGCAAGTCGCAGATCGACGAGTACCTGGACTTCTACGCCGGCCCCGGTTGCCAGCACATCGCCCTGGCCACGAACGACATCCTGCGCACCACCGACGAGCTGCGGGCACGTGGAGTCGAGTTCCTGGACACGCCCGACTCGTACTACGACGACGCGGAGCTGCGCGAGCGGATCGGCAAGGTGCGCGTTCCGATCGAGGAGCTCAAGGCCCGCAACATCCTGGTCGACCGGGACGAGGACGGTTATCTGCTGCAGATCTTCACCAAGCCGGTCGGCGACCGTCCCACCGTGTTCTTCGAGCTGATCGAGCGGCACGGGTCACTGGGCTTCGGCAAGGGCAACTTCAAGGCCCTGTTCGAGGCCATCGAGCGCGAACAGGAGCTCCGCGGGAATCTGTGACGCGGGATGGAAGAGTGGGGACGTGACTTCTGCCGCCGCGTTCACCTTTGCTGAGCTGGATCTTCGGCCGGAGCTGCAGCGGGCGCTGGAGGGGCTGGGGTACGAGGAGCCGACGCCGATCCAGCGGGAGGCGATCCCGCCGGTCCTGGCCGGCCATGACCTGCTGGGCCAGGCGGCGACGGGCACCGGCAAGACGGCCGCGTTCGCGCTGCCCATTCTGCACTCGCACCGGCCGGGCGGACGCCGTCCGTACGCGCTGATCCTGGTGCCCACGCGCGAGCTGGCGATCCAGGTGTCCGAGGCGATCCACCGGTACGGCCGCGAGCTCGGCGCGCGGGTGCTGCCGATCTACGGCGGCCAGCCGATCCTTCGGCAGATCCGGGCGTTGGAGTCCGGCGTCGACGTCGTCGTGGCCACCCCCGGCCGCGCCATCGACCATCTCACCCGCAAGACCCTGAACACCGACGAGCTGCGGATCGTCGTGCTGGACGAGGCCGACGAGATGCTGGACATGGGCTTCGCCGAGGACATCGAGTCGATCCTCGAAGCGGTGCCGGCCGAGCGGCAGACCGTGCTGTTCTCGGCCACCATGCCGGCACGCATCAACGGCCTGGTGAAGCGCTACCTACGCGACCCGGTCAAGGTGAAGATCCACCGCGAGGGCAAGGACGCCGCCTCAGCGCGCGTGCGCCAGGTCGCGTACCTGGTCCCCCGCGCCCACAAGCCGTCGGCGCTGGGCCGGCTGCTGGACGTCGAGAGCCCGAGTGCAGCCCTCGTGTTCTGCCGCACCCGCGAGGAGGTGGACACGCTCAGCGAGACGCTCACCGCCCGCGGGTACCGCGCCGAGGCGCTGCACGGCGGCATGACGCAGGACCAGCGCGACAAGGTCATGCAGCGGGTGCGCAGCGGCGCCGCCGAACTGCTGGTCGCCACCGACGTCGCGGCGCGCGGACTGGACATCGACCAGCTCACCCACGTCGTCAACTACGACGTGCCGTCCGCGCCGGACTCGTACGTGCACCGCATCGGACGGGTCGGCCGCGCCGGGCGCGAGGGCGTCGCGATCACGCTCATCGAGCCGCGTCAGCACCGGCTGCTCAAGACGATCGAGAAGGCGACGAAGCAGAGCATCGACGTCGAGAAGCTGCCCACGGTTGCCGACCTGCGTACCCGCCGCCTGGAGCTGACCCGGGCTGCGATGCACGAGACGCTGCAGGAGGCGGACTACGAGCAGTACCGGGTCGTCGTCGACACGTTGACCGACGACTTCGACCTGATGGAGGTCGCGCTCGCCGCCGTCAAGCTCGCGCACGAGGCGAACGGCGTGGCCGAGGCAGAGGACGAGATCCCCGATATCGCCGTGCCGAGAGAGTCGTCGAGGGGCGATCGGCCTGCGGGCAAGGGGAAACCGGCACGTGGACCGGCCGCGAGCGGTCCGACGAGCCGCATCTTCGTCAGCCTCGGGCACGCCGCCAAGATCCGCCCGCAGGATCTCGTGGGCGCGATCGCCAACGAGTCCAGCCTGTCCGGCCGGCAGATCGGCGCCATCGAGATCACCCACAAGTTCTCGATCGTCGAGATCCCGGAGTCGGCGGTCACCGAGGTGATCGGTGCGCTGCAGCAGACGTTGATCAAGGGCCGCAAGGCCAAGGTGGAGCGGTACCGGCCGCGCCACGACCAACCAGGAGCGAAGCAATGACCGTGAACCTGCGGCCGGTCCTCGGCACCCTGCCGGCCTACGTCCCGGGCCGGACCGTGCCCGGCGCGATCAAGCTGGCCAGCAACGAGACGCCCTATCCCCTGCTTCCCCACGTGGTCGACCGGATCGCGGCCGCGGCCGCCGACGCCAACCGCTACCCGGACAACGGGTCGGCCGAGCTCACCGGCGTGCTCGCGGGCAGGTTCGGCGTCGACACCGGACGGGTGGCCGTCGGCTGCGGTTCGGTGTCGCTGTGCACGCAGCTCGTCCAGGCCGTCGCCGACGCGGACGACGAGGTGATCTACGGCTGGCGCTCGTTCGAGGCGTACCCGATCATCACCGCGGTCAGCGGGGCGTCCTCGGTCCAGGTCCCGCTGCGCGCGCACGTCCACGACCTCGACGCGATGGCCGACGCGATCACCGGCAAGACCCGTCTCGTCTTCGTCTGCAACCCGAACAACCCGACCGGAACCGCGGTTCGTCGGGACGAGCTGATCGCGTTCCTGCGCCGGGTGCCCGAGCACGTCGTGATCGCGCTCGACGAGGCGTACCGCGAGTTCGTCACCGACCCGGACGTCCCGGACGGCACGACGCTGCTGGCCGAGCACCCGAACGTCGTCGTGCTCCGGACGTTCTCCAAGGCGTACGGGCTGGCCGGCCTGCGCGTCGGCTACGCGATCGCGGCCGACCCGGCGCTGACGCGCGCACTGCGCCAGACGCAGGTGCCGTTCGCGGTCACCACCGTCGCGCAGCAGGCGGCGTTGGCGTGCCTGGAACCCGAGGCCGAGGACCAGCTGATGCAGCGGGTCCGCGACATCGTCGCCGAACGCGAGCGCGTGCACGGCGAGCTGCTCGCGATCGGCTACGAGGTACCGCCGACGCAGGCCAACTTCGTCTGGTTCCCGCTCGGCGAGGCCACGGCGGACTGGGCGGCCGGCTGTGAGCATCGGAAGGTGATCGTCCGGGCCTTCGCCGGCTCCGGGGCACGGGTCACGATAAGCAACGCCGAGGAGAACGACCGGTTGCTCGCGGCCGCCCGCGAACTCGCTCCGCGCTGACCCACCCGATCCGCGGCGAACATAGGGCTTTTACGCCAGCACTGGTAGGAATGCCCGCATGACTGTTCGGGTCCGGCTGCTGCTGGCGAGCGCGCTGATGCTGTTTCTCGAGTTGGCCCTGATCCGCTGGCTCGGCGCGAACATCGTCCATCTCTCCTACTTCTCGAACTTCGTGTTGATGGGTTCGTTCCTCGGCATCGGACTGGGCTTCCTGCGCGCCGCCGCGCCGAACCGTGGCCTGCGGCCGATGCCGCTGCACTCGCTGGTGGTGCTGCTCGGCCTGATCGGCTTCGTCAGCGCCTTCCCGGTGCAGGTCGACAAGAACAGTGACCAGCTGATCTTCTTCGCCAGCGGCGCGACGACCGGTCCCCCGATCTGGCTGACCCTGCCCGCCGTCTTCCTCGCCGTCGCCGCCGTCCTGTCCGGGCCGGGCGAGATCGTCGGCTCGTGCTTCAGCCAGCTGGAACGGCTGGAGGCCTACCGCCTCGACCTGCTCGGCAGCCTGCTCGGCATCGTGGTGTTCACCGGGCTGTCGTTCCTCGACGCCCCGCCGCTCGTCTGGTTCGCGATCGTCGGCGTGCTGTTCATCGCGCTGCTGGGCCGGCCGGCCAGTTCGGTGAGCGTCACGCTGCTCGTCGCGCTGCTGGTGATGTTCGTGTACCCGCTGCGGCATGACACGGGTGATTTCTGGTCGCCTTATTACAAGGTCTCGACCACAAGCGTCATCACCGACGGCCAGCAGACGTGGAGCATCGACGTCAACGGCATCCCGCACCAGCGGCTCACGTCGGGAGCGCTGCGGTCGGCGCAGGAGCCGTTCTACCTGCAGACCTATGCCCAGACGCCGCGGCCGCCGGGCAACGTTCTGATCATCGGTGCCGGCACCGGCACGGACGTCGCGATCGCGCTCGCGCACGGCGCAAAGCATGTGGACGCTGTCGAGATTGACCCGACGCTGCTGCGGTTCGGGCGCCAGCACAACCCGGACCACGTCTACTCCAACCCGCGGGTGAGCACCCACATCAACGACGGGCGGGCCTTCCTGGAGACCACCTCGAAGAAGTTCGATCTGATCATCTACGCGCTGCCGGACTCGCTCACCCTGGTGTCCGGGGCCAGCTCGCTGCGGCTGGAGAGCTACCTGTTCACCAAGCAGTCGGTGCAGGCCGCGCGCGCCCATCTCGCTCCGGGCGGCGCCTTCTCGATGTACAACTTCTACCGCCAGAAGTGGCTCGTCGACCGGCTGGCGGGGACTCTCGACGACGTGTTCGGGCACGCGCCCTGCGTGTACGCGGACCCGAGCGCCAGCGCCCTGGCCGTGATGACCGCGGGGCTCACGACCGCGGATCAGAGGTGCGCCACGCCGTGGGTGCGCGCGGCGGACACGCCACCGCCGGCGACGGACGACAAGCCGTTCCTGTACCTGGAGACCAGCACGATCCCCTCCCTGTACCGCACGACGCTGGCCCTGATCATCCTCGGCAGCGTGCTCGCGATCGGCTTCGTCCTCGCGCTCAACGCCGCGTCCGGCGGAGCGGGCGCGGGCCGGCGGTTGCGCGGCCAGTTGCGTGGCATGTGGTCCTACCGCGATCTGTTCCTGCTGGGGTCTGCGTTTCTGCTGATGGAGACCAAGAGCGTGACCGGTTTCGCGCTGCTGTTCGGCACGACCTGGATCGTCAACGCGCTGGTGTTCGGTGGCGTGCTGCTCGCCGTGCTCGCCGCCGTCGAGCTCACCCATCGCATTCCGACGCCGCCGCTGGTCGTCATGTACGCGGTGTTGCTCGCCGGGCTGGCGCTGAGCTGGGTGGTGCCCGCGTCCTGGCTGCTCACGCTGGCGCTGCCGTTGCGGGCGCTGCTCGCGATCGTGATCAGCTTCCTACCGATCTTCGCGGCGAACGTGATCTTCGCCAAACGCTTCTCGGCGACCGCCGACGCGCCGCTGGCCTTCGGGACGAACCTGCTCGGTGCCATCGTCGGCGGCTGCCTGGAGTACCTGTCGCTCGTGTTCGGCTACCGCGCGCTGCTGGTGATCGCCGGTGCCCTGTATGTCGCCGCCTACCTGGTCATGCCGCGACGGCGCCGGGTGGACTCAGATGAGCCCGTGGTCCTCCTCGGGCTCGGACGGGGGACCGGCGGCTGAGCGCACCGCCGCCGCGACCGCCGTCGGCACCGCGGGGTCGAAGACGGACGGGACGATGTAGGTGGCGTTGAGCTGCTCGTTGCTGACACAGCCGGCGAGCGCCGCGGCGGCCGACAGCAGCATCGCAATAGTTACCTCGCGGGCCCGCGCGTCGAGCAGGCCACGGAACACGCCCGGGAACGCGAGCACGTTGTTGATCTGGTTGGGGTAGTCGCTGCGTCCGGTGGCCAGCACCGCGACGTACTGCTGTGCCGCGTCGACGTCGACCTCCGGGTCGGGGTTGGCCAGCGCGAACACCACCGGGTCCGGCGCCATGTCCACGAGCCACTCCGCACGCAGCACGCCGGGCGCGCTGACCCCGATGAACACGTCAGCGCCGCGCAGCGCGTCGTGCAGATCGCCGGTCACGCCCTCCGGGTTGGTCTGCTCGGCCAGCTCGGCCTTCGCAGCGTTCAGCGAGGCGTCGCCGGGAGCCAGGATCCCCTCGCGGTCCCACACGAGCACGTGAGTCGCGCCGGCGGCCAGCAGCAGGGTGACGATCGCCGTTCCCGCCGCGCCTCCGCCGGACACCACGATCCGGGCCGAGGGGAGCGACTTGGACACGCACCGCAGCGCATTCGTCAACGCGGCTAGGACCACGATCGCGGTGCCGTGCTGGTCGTCGTGGAACACCGGGATGTCGAGTTCGGCCCGCAGCCGCCGCTCGATCTCGAAGCATCGCGGGGCGGAGATGTCCTCCAGGTTGATGCCGCCGAAGCCGGGCGAGATGTGCCGGACGGTCGCCACGATCTCGTCGGTGTCCTGCGTGTCCAGGCAGATCGGCCACGCGTCGATGTTCGCGAACCGCTTGAACAGCGCCGCCTTGCCCTCCATCACCGGCAGCGCGGCACCGGGTCCGATGTTGCCGAGCCCGAGCACGGCCGAGCCGTCGGTGACCACCGCGACGCAGTTGCCCTTGATCGTCAGCTTGGCGACGTCCTCGGGGTGCGCCGCGAGCGCGAGCGACACCCGGCCGACCCCGGGCGTGTACGCCATCGACAGGTCGTCGCGGGTCTTGATCGGCACCTTGGACTCGACGCTGATCTTGCCGCCGAGGTGCAGCAGGAACGTGCGGTCCGAGACGCGGTGCACGGTGACGCCCTCGACCGAGCGCAGCGCCTCGACGATCTCGGTGGCGTGCTCCCCGTTCGCGGCCGAGCAGGTGACGTCGACGGTGACCCGGTCCGGCCGCGACTCACTGACGTCGATGGCGGTGACCAGCCCACCCGCCGCGCCGACGGCCGTCGCCAGCATCCCGACGACCGCCGACGACGGCGCCGCGTAGAGGCGGACCGTGATCCCGTACGAGGCGCTGGTCGGCAGCGGTCGCGGCCGCGCGGAGTCGTGCATGCTCACTGTGCTCTCCTGCTCTTCGCGCAAGCGCTCATCGGCCCATCGTGTCAGTTCACCCCGGGCGGCGCGCGGATCCCCCGCTGATCGCGGAGGCAGCCGCATCGGGCTGGGGAACTGGTGCAAGGATGAACGGTGCCAGCCCTATCGCGCACGTCACGACGAGGTGACCGCAATGACCGACACCCATCCGGGTATCTCGGCCCCGGCCGGAGTCGACGCAGACATCTTCGCCCGGCGCTATCTGGCCCACGCGTCCAGCCAGTTGCCCGGACGCGATGACGCCGCACTGGAGCTCATCGCGCGGGAGAACCTCGCGTTCGGCGCCGTCCGCAAGCCGGGCGAGATGCTCCTGCGGGTCCGGGACGTGGACGCGGAGACGACCGTGGTCGAGGTCGTCACGGTCGACGCCGCGTACCTGGTGGACTCGGTGCGGGCCGAGCTGGAGCGGTGCGGCAGGCCGGCCGAGCGGGTGCTGCACCCGCAGATCGTGGTGCAGCGGGACCCGTCCGGCGTGATTACCCAGGTCATGGACATCGACGACAACGCCGACGTCCCCACCGGTGCCATCGTCGAGTCGTGGATGTACGTGGAGCTCGGCGACATCCCCGCCACCCAGCAGGGCGAGCTGCGGGAGAACCTGCTGCGGGTGCTGGGCGACGTGCACCACGCGGTCGCCGACGCGCCGGCCATGTACGCGCGGATCCGCAAGCTGGCCGACGAGCTCGCCGCCGATCCGGGTGAGTTCGACCGGGAGACGAGCGAGGAGGCCGGTGAGCTGCTGCGCTGGCTGGCCGACGGCAACTACATGATCCTGGGTCACGCGGCCTACTCGCCGAACGAGCTGGCGAACCCGCGCACCCAGGCACAGGACGTCGATGCCGAGGGGGTGCTCCGCGGTGCCGCGCGGATCTCGCCGCTCGAGCTGCTGCCGGCCTACCGCAGCGGTGCGCCGCTGGTGATCTTCAAGTCGCCCCTGGTGTCGACGGTGCGCCGCTCGGTCCGTTACGACTGCGTCACCGTGGTCACCCCAGCGACGCACGGCGGACAGATGATCCACGTCTTCCTGGGTCTGATCACCAACGCCGAGGACGGCATCGTCGGGCGGGTGCCGGTGGTGCGCCGCCGGATCGCGGAGATCCTGCTGCGCTCCGGTGTCCGCGCCGACAGCCACACCGGGCGCCGGCTGCTTGCCGCGCTGCGCACCCTGCCGAGGGACGAGCTGCTGGAGGCGCCGACCGGTGACCTGCTGCGCCTGGCGCAACTGGTCGTCGACAAGGCCGAGCACAAGACGGTCGGCGTGTTCGCGCGGATCCACCTCAACCGCGACTTCGTCAGCGTGCTGGTCTACTTCCAGGCCGAGCGGTTCGGCCCCGAGACCCGGCGCCGGGTCAAGCAAGTGATCATGCACAACTGGCCGGGTGAGCTGATCGGCCGCGATGACCGCATCGTGGAGCTGGACCTGGCCCGGATGCAGTTCCTGATCGCGGTTCGCCCTGGTACCCAGCCCGCCTCCCCCGACCGCTCGCTCGTCGAGACTGAGGTCGGCAGGGTGACCCGCCGCTGGAGCGACGACCTCACCGACCTGCTGGCGGACACCTGCGGCGAGGACGAGGCCGACCGGCTCATCGGCAGGTTCACCGGCGCGGTGCCGGAGGCGTACAAGGAGGACTTCACCGCCGAGGTCGCGGCGCGCGATCTGGTGATCCTGGACCGGCTGCCGGCCGAGGACGGGCTGGCCTTCGAGCTGTACACGCCGACCGACGAGGACGAGGACGCCGACCGCCGGCTGAAGGTGTTCCGCACCGGCCAAGCAGTCTCGCTCGCCCGGGCGCTGCCGATCTTCACCCAGATGGGGATCGAGGTCCTGGACGAGCGCCCCTACGAGATCGAGCTGCCCGACGCCGAGGACATCTGGATCTACGACTTCGGGCTGCGGCTGCCAGCCGGCGTCCAGTTCGACGACGAGCGTGCGGCGCACGTGGTCGACGCGCTGCGGCTGCTGTGGCGCGAGGAGATCGAGCAGGACGGGTTCAACGCGCTGGTCGTGCGCACCGGCATGACATGGTGGCAGGCGAACATCCTGCGCGCGTACGCGAAATACCTGCGCCAGGCCGGCACCACGTTCAGCCAGGGCTACATCGAGCAGGCGCTGGCCGACCACCCGGGCATCGCGGCCGGGATCGTCACGCTGTTCGAGTCGCGCTTCGACCCGGCCCGCGAGGGTGCGGGCGACACCGCGATCGAGCCGGCGATCGCGGCGATGGAGGAGCAGCTTGCCGAGGTCGCCAGCCTGGACCAGGACCAGATCCTGCGCTCGATGCTCGGCCTGGTCCGGGCCACGCTGCGCACCAACGCGTACCGGACCGATTCCGAGGGAAGCCGCCGCGGGGCGCTGGCGATCAAGCTGAACCCGCGCCAGATCCCCGACCTGCCCGAGCCGCGTCCGCAGTTCGAGATCTGGGTGTACTCGCCCCGCGTCGAGGGCGTGCACCTGCGCTTCGGCGCGGTCGCGCGCGGCGGCCTGCGCTGGTCGGAACGGCCCGAGGACTTCCGCACCGAGGTCCTTGGCCTGGTCAAGGCGCAGGAGGTCAAGAACTCGGTCATCGTCCCGTCCGGCGCGAAGGGCGGGTTCGTCTGCAAGCACCTGCCCGACCCGGCCGACAGGGACGCGTACCAGGCGGAGGTGCTCGCCTGCTACCGGACGTTCATCAGCGCGATGCTCGACGTCACCGACAACATCGTCGGCGACGCCGTGGTACCGCCGTCCGGCGTGGTCCGGCTTGACGGCGACGACCCGTACCTGGTCGTCGCCGCCGACAAGGGGACGGCGACGTTCTCCGACGTGGCCAACGCGATCGCCATCAGGTACGGCTACTGGCTCGGCGACGCGTTCGCCTCCGGCGGCTCCGAGGGATACGACCACAAGAAGATGGGCATCACCGCCCGCGGCGCCTGGGAGTCAGTCCGCTGGCACTTCGCGGCGCTGCGGCTGAACCCGGACACCGA
>JBOGDQ010000159.1:0-2322 GCA_050742975.1 Jatrophihabitantaceae bacterium | reverse complement strand
ATGATCACCTTGTAGCGGTGGACTTCGGCGGCGCGGATGACGTCGAAGGCGGTGGCCCGGGACCGGATTCCGGCGTCAGTGGGCACGTACTCGTCGAACAGGTCGAGCTGGGCGCGGATCTTGCTGGCCTGCTTGCGGCCTCCGGCGGGGGAGTGCCAGGTGCACTCCGGGCTGGCCCACAGCACCTGGGTGCGGGGCAGGCGGCGCATGTCGTAGTTGGAGACATCGGCCACCAGGTGATCGGCCGCTGGAAAATTTTCGGCATGCGTGGCGATCGCTTCTCTGCACCACGTCAAGCTCTGGGGGCGCGGCACGATCGAAGGGTTGGTCCCGCAAGCTGTGCTTGACTCTGGTCGTGTCCGATGACGACGTATGGAATCGACAACATCGTGAGGAAGCTCTGCGGCAGCGTCTGGAGATCCTCGATGCGCTCGTTGCGGCGTTAGAACGTCGCACCGAGGTGTTTGACGTGATTGCGGCCAGCGTCTCGGCTGATGCCGCCCGCGAGAGGCTTTCAGAGATGCTCGGTGTGTCCGAGATTGGGGCCACGGCGGTGTTGGATCTGCAATCACGGAGGTTTGCTCAGATCGAGGCTCAGCGCATCGCTGACGAGCGCGATCAGTTGCGCCACCAGCTAGGGCTCTAGCCGTTTTCGTCGCGACAATCTTGCGTGTGCAACCGCCGTAGCCAATCGCCACGGGCCTCTGGTTCGGTCGTGTGCTCTGGCCGGTCCGAGCGGATTGGGTGCAGCATGGACGGTGATGGATGCGGCAGTTCGGGCGTTGCGGCGTCGACGGCGGAGATACGCGCTGGCGGCGCGACATCAGCGCGTTATGCGTGGGCTGCCGCTGCCGAGAGCGATCAGACTCCCGGGCGGTCGGCGGTTGGAGCGGCACGCATATCTGTTCTGGAGGATTCGTCTTCCTTTGTGGGTAGTGCTCGCCGTAGCGGGCTGGTTGATCATGGGTTGGTTCGGTGTTCTGCCCGCTCTGGTTGTCGCTGTTCTGGTGGAGGTGGCGTTCAGTTATCGACCGCCTCGGGGCCGGCCTCCGGTCGCGGCGCGTGGCAGACCGCTCGATCCGGGAGGCGGTCCCGCCGGTGTTCGTGAACCGCGTCGTCCGAAGCCGACCGGGGGCGTTGGTTCCGCGCAACTCCAGGTCGATCCCGAGTTCCCTGCGATCGGGTGACGGCTTGCCGCCTGGGGGATCGACAGCGAGTTCGCGGTGTGGTCGGCGCGGTGCGTGTCCGGTCATGGCTGCTGCTCGCCGAAGAGTCGGGTGCCGTCGTCGCCGAGCAGGAACGCGAGGCGGGCAAGGTCGGCGTGCAGGGTGTCGAGGCTGTAGCCGGTGACGCCGACGAACTCGCGGAGCGAGGCTTCCAGTCGCGCGCGGTCATGGCGTAGCCAGTCGGAGATGAACGTGAGCGCTTCGGCAAGCTCGGTGGCGTCGACGACGTCGAGGTGGATCTTGGGTGTGGTCATGCTTGGGCTCCGATCGTGGGCATGCCGAGCGAGGTTGCGGGGGAGCGGATGAGCCGTTGGGCTTCGTCGCGTTTGTCGGCGAGGAAGCGCAGGGTGAGGTCGAGCCCTTCGAGTTCACCGAGCCAGCCCTCGGTCTGTGCGCGTTCGCGTCGGGCGAGGAGGTCGGTCTCGAGTTCGTCGAGACGGGGCAGCATCCGCGGGTCGATGCGCAGCATCGGGCAGCGCAGGCAGGCGTGTTCGTGCGCGCAGGGCGTTGCGTAGGGGCGGGCGCATTGGCCGAGTTCGACTTTGCGTTTGTCGAAGTGCTGCTCGAACTCGTCCCACTCGGCGGCCGTTGCTGGCCGGTATTCGCGGTCCGGTCGCATCGCGCGGCGCTTGGCCAGGTGATCCTGGTAGTGCCGCACGACGTCTTCGTTGAAGACGGTCACGTAGCCGTGGAAGGTCTGGATGTTGAGGTGGCCGAGTAACGCCGCACCGATATGGATGGGCAGGCCGCTGTTGGCCAGATCGGTGGCCAACAGGCGTCGGAAGTCGTGCGGGGCGAAGTGCGTGTCGCGCAGCACCGGATGGTCTTCAGCCAGTCGACGACAGAGCTGGGCGAGCATCTCGCGCAACGCCCCGGGGGTGATGACCTCGACGCGTTGGCCGATGCGGCGTTGGAACAGGAACGGCTGCGGGGCGCTGGTGACGTGCTCGTGCGGGTCATAGCGGGTGGCCAGCGGGACACTGCCGTTGCCGGTGGCGGCGGTGAGACGTCGGATGATGACGGCGATGACGTGAAACAGCTCAGCCGACATCGGGATGACCCGTTCCCGGTCGGTCTTGGACGGCGCGATCACCAG
>JBOGDQ010000158.1:0-8299 GCA_050742975.1 Jatrophihabitantaceae bacterium | reverse complement strand
GCGCCGGCGAGCGGCGCGCGGATCAGCGGGCGTCGTGCCTACCTGCGCGGTGCGCTGACGAACCTGGTGAATCCGAAGATGATCACGTTCACGGTGGCGTTCCTGCCGCAGTTCATCGACCGGAGTGCGGGCGACGTGCCGCTCCAGTTCGCCGTCCTCGGCGTGATCTTCCTGACGTTCGAGATCCTGATCGACGGCACCGTAGGACTCGCGGCCGGGCGGCTGGGCGGCGTGCTGTCCCGCCGGCAGCGGGCCCGCCAGGCGGTCGACGCCGGAGCGGGAACCGTCATGGTTGCGCTGGCCGGCCGGCTTGCCCTGCAACCGCGATAGGCGCAGCTCAGCCCGGGAGGGGGCACGGCATGATGGACGGCATGACCGGACGACGCTTCAGGGATCTCTCGCCGCGAACTCGAAACCTCATCATCGCGCTCGGCGTCGTGCAGGTCGCGCTCAACGTCGCGGCCCAGCTCGACATCACGCGGCGTTCAAGGAGCGAGATCCGCGGCTCGAAGATCCGCTGGCGGCTGGTCAGCCTCATCAACATCTTCGGACCGATCACCTACTTCCGCCGTGGTCGCCTGCCTGGCATCAACGGCTGACGTAACGCGACGGCTGCGTCGCCGCGGTTATCCGAGTTGTGGGTCGTGGGTTCGGTTGCGGATGGGTGTTTGGTCGGGGTCGCGCCACAGTGGTGCGAGCCAGTGCGGGACGCCGCCGAGCATGGTGCAGCGCCAGCCCATCTTCTCGAACTCGCGGTGCACCCCGCACAACAGGCAGCCGCTGTCGATGGAGGTTGCTCCGCCTCGGGCGTAGTCGATGACGTGGTGCGCTTGGGTCCATTGCGGGGGTGCATCGCAGCCCGGGAACGAACATCCTTTGTCCCTGGCGATCATCGCTAATCGTTGTTTGGTTGAACAGGCGTTGTCCGGTGCCGACGGCGGTGACCCGGTCCAGGGTGGTGAACGCGATGGGGATGAGTTGGGTGTCTCCGTCGATCCATGCAGCACGCCGTGCAGGCGGGTCGGTACCGTCGCGTCGTCCTGGTGCAGGCCCCCCTCGAACATACGTATGCTACTACGCCCGCCATCGGACAGACGCAAGGGCTTTCGTCCATATTCGGCAAGGCAATTCTCGGCAGGCGAGCCGAGCGCAGTACGCGAAACCGAAGCGCGACGGTGACCCGGCAGCGAGAGCCGGAACCCGACGGAACTGCCTTCGTCGCTGCGTCTTTTGACCGCAAGACCAGGGCGACCCGACTGTCGCTTGCCAAGCCGAGCAGCCAACGCCCCCGCCTAGATCAACGAGCATGGGACACCGTGTCTGGGTAAAGTGCGGCGAATCGCCCGACACGTCGGATTGCTCAGTGGACGCCACGTCGGGAACCGACGGCGAAGGGGTGCACATGCGCGGCGCGACAAGCAACCTCGGCAGGCACAAAAGCAGCGGCCGCCGCCGATTCGGCCGGCTCGTCGCCGCGGCCGCCGTGCTCGGCTCCTGCCTCGTGGTGCCGACCGCGGCCGGGGCAGCGACGCAGGGGTCCGGCTGCGACCTGCTCCGCGCGCTGCTCGGCGTCTGCTCACCTGCCCAGGGCACAGGGAACCCGGGACCGGCACCGACCTGCGGCGACGAGGCGCCGCTCAAGCCGGACGGCACCCCGTGGACCTGCACGTTCGATGACGAGTTCGACGGCACGGCGCTGAACCGCGGCGCGTGGACCGTCCAGCAGACCTCGGCGTACGGTTACCACTCCGGTGCCGAGTGCTTCGTCGACGATCCGGACAACGTGTCGGTCGGCGACGGGCAGCTCGACCTGACCGTCCGAAAGCTCGATGCGCCGTTCACCTGTGCGTCGCCGGCCGGGAGCTACCAGACGCAGTACACCAGCGGCTCGGTGTACACGTCCGCGTTCGCACAGGAGTACGGCCGGTTCGAGATCCGGGCCCGGTTCGCCGAGAGCGGGGACCAGCCCGGACTGCAGGGCTCATTGTGGCTGTTCCCCGCCAGCCGGTCGAGCTCCGGGCCCCTGTCCGGGCCGAGCGAGATCGACGTCGCCGAGGCTTACAGTCGGCACGGCGACCTGGTCTCCCCGACCGTGCACTCGCTCACCACGCCGCTGAGCTCCACCTACTGCACCGTGCCCGACTACGGTGCGGCCTTGCACACCTACACCGTGACCTGGACCGCGAAGACGATCACCTTCGACTACGACGGCCGGACCTGCTTCCGGACGGGCACGCCGTTCTCACTGCCGAGCGGCCTGCGCCCGGCCAACCCGTTCCTCGTCTCGCTCACCCAGGCGCTCGGTATCGGCAACAACCGCAATACCGCGGCAACCCCGCTACCCGCGACGCTCCAGGTCGACTACGTCCGCGTCTGGAAGTAGTCACTGCAGCAGCACGAACCCGGCCAGCACGATCCCCGCGGAGGCGAACGCGGCGTAGTCGTTCACCGACCCGGTGTGCAGCCGGCGGAACCAGGTCACCGCGCGTGGCTCGTCCACCCGTAGGTAGGCGACGGCGAGCAGCAGGCCGAGCACCACCTCGACCGCAGCCAGCACCAGGTCACCGACGTTCCCGTACGAGAACGTGACGTCCAGCCGCGGCACGTCGGCCGTCCCGCTCAGAACCCCTCCGGCGTAGGTAGCCGGATGCAGCAGGATCGACGCCGCCGGTGCCGCGACGTGCTCGACGATCAGGTTCGGCAGCGCACCGAACGCCACGCAGCCGATGCCGAGGACGACCAGGCTGATGCGCATCCCCAGCCGGGACGGCTCGAAGTGCTCGTACCGCTCCTCCCGCCGCCGGTAGAACGCGAGGTAGGCCGCGCGGGCCAGCGCGGCGACCGTGATCACCTGGGCCAGCAGGGCGAGCACCAGGACGAACGGCTCGTCGTTAATGCCCTCGTGGATCAGGCCCAGCGAGGCGAACCCGTTCAGCGGTGGGACGCCGGCGATCGCCAGGGAGCCCACGGTGAATCCGGCGGTCAGCAGCGGACGACGCCGGGCCAGGCCGCCCATCTCGGACAGCCGGGTGATCCCGGTGGCGTGCACCACCGCACCGGCGCACAGGAACAGCAGGGCCTTGAACAGCCCATGGTTGATCAGGTGGTAGGTCGCCCCGGCCACGCCCTCCTTGGTCGCGCTGGCGAAGCCGACGACGAGGATGCCCATCTGGGAAACGGTGTCCCAGGCCAGCAGCCGCTTCAGGTTGTCCTGCACGAGGGCCATCGCAGCACCGAGCAGGGCCGACGCGATGCCCAGCCCGGTCAGCAGCCCGAGCAGGTGGTGACCCGCGCTCGGCCCGTACACCTGTAGCGAGATGCGCACGATAGCCACGACGCCGAGATCGACCATGAGGGCGGAGAACATGGCCGACACCGCGCTCGGACCCTGCGCGTGCGCGTCCGGCAGCCAGCCGTGGAACGGGACGAGTCCGGCCTTGGTCGCGAACCCGGCTAGCAGCAGCGCGAGTGCGAGCAGCTCGGGCCGGCCCAGCTGGTGCGTCAGCACACCGTGCAGCTGCCCGAAGTTCAGAGCGCCGTCACTGCTATAGAGCAGCGCCGACCCGACGAACACCACGAAGCCGCCGATGCTGGTCAGCACGAGTGCCTTGAACGTGGCCTCCAGCGCGGTCGGCTGCTCCAGGAAGAACCCGGTCAGGCCGTAGCTGGCCAGCGCGGCGACCTCGAACCAGACGAAGAGGTTGATCGTGTCCGCGGTCAGCGCAGCGCCGATCAACGCGGCGAGCAGCAGCTGTGCCAGGCAGGCCAGTCCGCCGAGCTCGCGGGCGCCGATGTCGCCGAGCTCGGACAGCATCGAGACGAGAAGCAGCAGGCCCAGCCCCGCGGTCAGGCACGCGAACGCGACACCGAACGGATCGGCGGCGAATGCGATACCCAGCGCGTGCCCGCTCACCGGCCTCTCGTTGCTGAAGAAGTGCGAGATCACGCGGCCGTGGCCGGAGTACACCCGTGCCGCGATCGGGACCAGTAGCGCGAGCGAGCCGAGCATCGCGACGATGCCGATCACCAGTGGCAGGCGCCGGTTCAGCTTTGTCGCCAGGGGGCTGAGAACCGCGCCGCCGATCGGGATCACCACCGGCAACGGCAGCAGCGCCTGGATGCTCACCGGATTACCTTGACCAGGTCGGCATGGCCGCGAAGCGGAAATGAGTGTTTACTCCGGTACTCACCCGCGCAGCTCCGTCAGGTCACCGGCGTCGACGCTGCGGTAGTGCTGGGCCGCACGCACCACCACGGTGAGAAAGACGGCCGTCACCGCCACGCCGATGACGATCGCGGTGAGGCAGAAGTTCTGCAGTACCGGATCGGCGACGTTGCCGTGCACGAGCTGCTGGACCGTCTGCCCCTTCGGCGGGCTCACCAGCACCGGCGCCGTCGACCCGCGGCGGTACGCCATCGAGGCCAGCAGCAGGTAGGTGGACGCCTCCATCAGGGACAGCCCCATCACGATCTTGATCAGATCGCGGCGGGCGAGGACCGTGAACAGGCCGAGGCAGAACAGCGCAACGGCGACCAAGTAGTTGGCCAGGATCATTCGTCGTCCTGCTCGTCCGATGCCCAGTCGTGGCGCATGCCCAGCAGACTGAAGATCGCGATCGTGAGCCCGGTGGCGACCTCGATCAGCTCCGCGCCGGAGTACAGCTGGTTCGTCCCGCCGGCCCGGATCGTCGCCGGCTCGGCCAGGGTCAAAAAGTTGGCGAACATCGAGTTGCGCCACAGCAGTCCGAGCAGGCCGATCGCGATGATCGCGGCCGCGCCGGTCAGCTCGATCGGCTCCAGCACGGCGGGCCGGACCGCCCCGCGTACCGCTCTGTGGCCGAGCGCCGCGTACAGCAGGATCACCACGCCAACGAGCGCCGCGCCGCCGGGGAAGCCGCCCCCGGGCGTGTAGCCCCACGCGGCCAGGTAGACCGAGGCGACGGCCAGCACCACTGCCGCCGTTCGCGCACCCACCCGCACGACCACGCTCATCGCGGCCGCGCGCTCGGGCGCGCGCGTCCCGAGCGGTTCGTGGTCGGCGTCCGGGGCGGCCGTCCGCTCGTCGTCGGCCTCCTCGCGCTCGGCCCGCCGCGCCTCCTTCTCGGACCCGTCGCCGGCCGGGGCCGGGTCGTACCGGGTCTGCTCGTCGCGCCCGGCGCTCGACTCACCGACGTATTCACCGCGCGCCTCCCGAGGCCGGGCGAGCGTCGTGACGGAGACGACCGCGGCGAGCAGCAGGAACGTCTCGCCGAACGTGTCGAAGCCGCGCGAGCCGTAGACGATCTCGCTGACCACCTCGGTCTGTCCCCACTTCGGCAGCGCGATCTCCATCGCGTGCCGAGCCACCGCCGACAGCGCGGCACCCTCACGCGGCAACCCGACGAACCCGGTCACCAGCACGGCAGCCACCGCCGTCACCAGGACGAACGCCAGCCACGGCCGGTGCGACTCGTCGCCGGCGTGCGGCTCGTTCCGGGCGTGCTCGACCGCGGCGCGCTCGGTCATCGCTTCGACTTCTGCTCGCCCAGCTCGCCGCGGTCACGCACGTCGGAACGGATCTTGCCGATCGCGATCAGGTAGAGCACGGGCAGGGCGATCGCGCCGACGACTATCTCGGAGTGCGCGAGATCGGGTGCGCCGAGAACCACGAACAGCAGCGCGAGGATCGTGCCCACCGCGGACAGCGCCATCACCGCACCGTTCAGATTGTGCAGTAGGACGACCAGCGCCGCGCTGGCCAGCAGCAGCGCGAGGCAGAGGTAGTCGAGCACCCAGAAGGCTGTCACGACTCGTCCTCTCGAGGCTCGTCCACGACCGCGCCGCTCCACATCGGGACGTCGGTCTTGTACGCCGCACGCGCGAGCGCGTGACTGGTCGCCGGGCTCACGACGAGCAGCAGGAACGCGACCAGCAGCGCCCGGCCGCCATAGCTGGTCAGCGGCCCCTTCGCGACGGCGAGCCCGATCAGCATCGGCAGGGCACCCATGGTGATCGTCTTGGACGAGCACTGGATCCGCGTGTAGACGTCCGGCATGCGCAGGATGCCGATCGCACCGGTCAGCGAGAAGAACACGCCGATGCTCACCAGGACGATGACGACGGCCTCCCTCATCCCGGGCACCCCTCGAAGTTGCACAGCGCCTGCGGAGGCACCTCTCGGCGTGTTCTCACAGCAGCCCCCGTTCGAGGTAGCGCGCCCAGACCAGCGCGCCGAGGTAACTGAAGGACACCATCCACAGCGCGACGTCGAGATAGATCGTCCGATCGGCGAACAGCGCGAAGAACAGCGTCGCGATCGCGGCCTGGGTCGAGATCGTGTTGAGCGCGACGATCCGGTCGGCGACCGACGGGCCCAACGCCAGCCGGACCAGCAGCAGGCCGACGATCAGGACCTCCGCGATGCACACGCCGATCGCAACGTCGTGCATCACGGCCGCCGCAAGATCGGCGCGAGCAGCTGCTCGACCGGGCCGTTGATCGCGTCGACCTTCGCCTGCGTTCCCTCCGGCACGTCGACGGCGTGGTACTGCAACTCGTGCTTCTCGCGGTCGACGTCGACGATCTGGTTGTCGACGATCAGCGAGGTGATCAGACCCACCCCACCGATGCCGGCGTCGCCACGCATCCTCGTCGGAACCACGACCATGCCCGAGGCCAGCGGGCGGCTCGGGGACAGGATCCGCCGCGCCAGCCCGAGGTTCGCGCGCACGATCTTCCCGAGCGCGACGGCGACGAGCACGCACACGGCGACGAGCACCCGCGGGTCGAGCAGTCGCCAGGGCGGTGCTACCTCGCCGAACGGGGACATGGCCAGCGCGACGGCGAGCGCGAGCAGCCCGCCGAAGACCAACTGCTCGAACGTGAGCGTCCAGGTCAGCAGCAGCCACGTCGCGTACGCCCAGACGAACAGCGCCGCCACCCGGGTGATCATGTCGGTTCACCGATCCGGACGAGCATGCTCGCGCCGAGGTTCGTCAGCAGCTCGGCCGGGTCGCGCCAGACCTCGACCGCGCCGTTCTCGCGCAGCTCGGCCTCGCTCGTCCCGCCGCAGGTGACGCCGACGAACACCACGCCGGCCCGCGCGGCCGCCTGCCCGTCCCATACCGCGTCGCCGACGAAAACGCACCGCTCCGGAGCGAGGCCGGACTGGTCCAGTGCGGCCTGCAGGATGTCCGGCGCCGGCTTGCCCGAGTCCGCGTCGGACGAGCTGGTCGCGGTGTCGATCGCGTCGTCGGCATCGAGCGCGGACCGCAGCGCGTCCAGCTCCTCCTGCGACGCCGACGACGCCAGCACCACCCGCAGGCTCCGAGCGGCACAGGCGCGGACCAACTCGCCCGCTCCCGGTAGCGCGCTGAGCCGGCCCCAGAACTGCTTGTAGAGCGTCAAGTGTGCAGTGTCGAGCGTGTCGTCCCGGCCCCGATCGCGGTCGGGTCCGATCAGGTGGTCGAGCAGCTCGTCGCCACCCATCCCGATGGCCCGGTGCACCGTCGCCATCGGAACGTCGTGCCCGTTCTGGCGCAGTGCCTCGGACCAGCACACCGCGTGCAGGTACGGCGTGTCGACGAGGGTCCCGTCTACATCGAACAGCACCCCGCGCGGCTTGCCGTCATCGGCGGGCACGGCTCGCTGCCGCCTTCTCCGTCCGCGCCCCGCCGGTCGAGAGCGAGCCGGACGAGTTCTCCAGGTGCGCCCGGACGAACCAGTGGAACTGCTCGAGCTGCTCGGACTGCCCGATCAGCATGTCCTGCGTGACCAGGTCGAGGTCGTCCGTCGCCTCGATGGCGTCCCGATGCGCCTCGATCACTCCCGCGTAGACGACGTCCAGCGCACCCATGTGGTCGATGGCGTCGGCCCGTCCGATGTCGTAGTCGTCCCAGCTGCGCTGTCGCACGAGCGCGCCGGGAGTGCCTGTCGGGGAGCCGCCGAGGGTCGCGATCCGCTCGGCCGTCTCGTCGACCATCAGCCGGACGGCATCGACCTGCGGGTCGAGCATGGTGTGGACCGCGATGAAGTGCGGGCCGACCACGTTCCAGTGGATGTGCTTGAGCGTCAGGGCCAGGTCGTTCAGCGCGTTCAACCGATCCTGCAGCAGCGCGATGACTGCCTTCGCGTCCTTGTCCGACAGGCCGGGGACGGTGAAGGACAGCGATCGCCGTGCACTCTTGCGTGCGGTTGCCATTACTGATCAGCCTCTCTAGTCGGTCTGCCAACGGTCGGCCTCGGGATGCAGGGTGTAGCCGTGTCCCACGGCGCGATCGGGGATCAACATCCCGTCGCGTACGGGCGGAACGCCTTCGAC
>JBOGDQ010000157.1:0-4551 GCA_050742975.1 Jatrophihabitantaceae bacterium | reverse complement strand
GGCGGGCCTTGCGTAGATCGGAGCATGCAGACTCGATCGCGTACTGCTCCGTCTGCGGCAGCGCGATGAGCTGCTTGTGCATGGTGGCGGCGATCTTGTCGTAGGACCGGATCTGTTGGTCAATGTTGTCCAGCACCCAGCGGGCACGTCAGCGGCGAGGGCGACGGCGCGGTCGGCGCGCAGCTGGGCGAGTTGCTTTCGATCGCGGCGAGATAGGACGGGTCGGGCCGGTAGAAGCCGCAGCCGCTGCACTGGAACCGGATGGGACAGCTCTTGCCGCCGGCTTTGACGTTGCTCGGCTCGGTGCCGTTGCCGAACGCGGTCGCCACGCTGGCTCGTTCGTAGGCCAGCTCGTTCGGGAACGGGGCCGGGCTGCCGTTGCGGTCGAGCGCGAGCTGCGCAACTAACGCGACGGCCTGCTGTTTGCGGGCAAGGGTCACCCGCTCTGGCGGTCGAAGTGTGCGACGCGTGCCCGAGCAGTTGTTGGACGACGTCGACGTCGCTGCCGGCCTCCACCCACGCGGTCGCGGCCGAGTGCCGGAACATGTGTGGGGTGGCGCGGAAACCGTTGCGGCGACCGAGCCTGGCGACGATCTTGTAGACGTTGGATTAGGTCATCGGATGCCCGATGCCGGAGCCTTCGTAGTTCACGAACAGGTAGGCGCTGTGCCGCTCTCCGAGGCGCACGAACCGCTCGTGCTGGTAGTCCCGGTAGTCGCCGACGAACGCGTCGGCGACCGGCAGGTGCCGTGGTCGACGGGACTTCGCCAGCGCGTTGTTGGGGTTGTCGATCCGCCGGTTGACGTGAAAGTGCGCGCCGTCCACCGCGCAGCCAAGCGCGCGTGAGTTGGGCAGCATGTGCACGTCCTCGGTACGGAGCCCCAGCGCTTCACCGATCCGTGGGCCGCCATCGTGCAGCACACGCAACAGGAACCGGTCGCGCGCCGTACCGGCCGCCGTCCGCATCGCTGCGACCTGCGCGTCGCTGAGCGTCTGCGGCGGCTGCTCGACCAGGTCCACCCGCAACGCGTTGATGCGGGTTCGGCGGAACTGTTGGTTCTCGCCGACGCCCCGTCGTTGGTGGGGATGCACCCAGCGGTTCTCGACCAGCCGGTTCGCCACTGCCGGGTCCACGTGTCCCTCCGCGGCGCAGTACCGCAGGAACTCGGCGATCGCGGTGAGCGCGACGCTCACCGTTGCTGGCGACCGTGAACGCCCCGTCCGGCTGGGCGCTTCTTGGAGGTGGCGCTTGTACCGGGTGAGTTCGAGGATGTTGACCTTGCGCCAGTCGACGCCGTGTTCGTCGGTCCAGGTCAGGAAGCTGGCCAGGGCAGCCAGGTAGGTCTTGATCGTGTTCGGAGATCTCTCGGCCGCGGTCATCGCGACGACGAACCCCATCGCCTCGGGATGCGGGTCGAACGTTTCGTCGTCGACGATCAGCCGGGTCGTCCACCCTTCCTGAAGCACCGCCTGCTCTACCCGCCACGTCATGTGATGATCGTGGCGCGCCGTCCCTCTCGAATGCGGGATAACGACGAGGCACGGCGTGTCGCTAGCTTCCACCGCTCGTCGCTCGCTGCCGGGATCCGGTGTAGATAACCCGCAACGACATCCTGCGACGCGACCTCACCGCGGTCGTGCTCAAGGCGAGCACGGCCGGTTGCGTCGTCCTCACCGGCACGCTGCGATCCGTACACCGGCCGGACCATCGCGTTCCAGCGCGGTGTGCGCAGGTCGATCGCGGTGCAGATCGATCACGTCGCGCTGTCGAACGCGTGGCAGAGCGGTGCTCAGCAGCTGACTCGCCCTGCGCGCATCGACCTCGCGAACAATCCCCTGGAGTTGCTGGCCGTCGACGGGCCGGCGAACGAGGCGAAGGGAGCCGGTGACGCCGCGACGCGGTTGCCGCCGAACAAGCGCTTTCGCCGTGCGTATGTCGCTCGCCAGGTCGCGGTCAAGGCTCGCTACGGGCTGTGGGGACGGCGGCTGAGCGGGATGCAATCGCCCGCGTCCTGTCGGCGTGCCCGAACCAGCAGCTGCCGACCGCGGTGCAGCGAGCGGGCCCGACGCCGTCGGCCACGCCCGCCGCCAAGCACATCTGTCAGCTGGAGTTGACCGTGATCCTGGTGGTGTAGCGCACCGGCTCACCAGATCGTGCCGCCGCTGAATCCGTCGTCCCACTTGACGACGAACTGCAGTTGCGCGGTCTTGACCGACTCGCCGTTGAACGACGACGTGCTGTTTGTGAAGCGGTATGCCGGGAGCAAAAGCCGCTGTCACAGCTGTACGCGTTCTGACCAATAAGCAGCGAGCCCGGCGAAGATCAATTGAGGCTGTAGATGGCACCGGCAATGGCGCTGCCAACTAGAACCGACGTTGGCGGACTCGTTCGGCGACGCTCAGGTCCCTCTACTACAGATACCGCGATCCGTCTGCCGCGATCGTGCCTGACGCCGGCCACTGCGGTGTAGCTGCGGTGGCAGGGCTTTCGTCGGGCGCGCCGCCCTGCTGCTGCAGGTACGTCGTGCCGCGGGCGACGGCATCAGCGTCGAGAAGCCCAGCCGCACCGAGGATCTGGAGTTCCTTCCCGGTGAGCTCTTGCAGCTTCATCTTGGCGGCGAGTTCGTCTTCATGTCGTCCCGCGACAGCGATTGCGACCAACGGCACGGGGCCATCACCGGTTGGCGGCCACGCGAAATTGACCCCCACCGCTGCCCGCAGAGCACCCAGCTCCCTCGTGGACAGCGGCCCGATCGGAGATCCGATCCACCCGGACGCGGAAATCACGATCGGGCTTGGCACGTGGCCAGCGTTGGGAGCTGCGGTGACGGGAATGGTCATGGCGGCGCGTCCTTGCGGTCAGCCGTAACCCGCGCAAAGGCGGTGCGGTGCATGTGTTGCTCGTCCGTGAGCCTCTTGAGTTGATCGGCACACCGGTCGCGATCTTGAGCGCAGCGCGTAGCCATGAGTGGAGGTGGCTGCATTCGGGCCGGCTCGCACTGTCGGGTCGCCGTCCGTGCGTGGTGACAGGCGGCAGCGACGGAGGTTGTTGGCTGCTCGGCCCGGGTCGCGCTGCCGGGTCGCCTCCCGTGTGGGGTGAAACGCGGCGGCGACGGAGGCCGTTGGTCCGCTGGATCGGCTTTTGTTGCCGGGTGCGGTTTCGTGGTCGGCGCCTAGCCCTGATCAGCTGCGGGTTGTGGCTGCCGGACGACCACAACGCGCAGATGATCACGAGAATTGCCCTGCCGAATACGGACGAAACACTTTGCGTCCGGTTGCCCAGTAGACGTGCGGCGCGGCGAAGGGGATGGCCCAGGCCGCGGCGAGGTGGGCAGCGGTGCGGTGCCTCATCGAAAGCTCCGCTCGCGGCCGGCAACGGCCAGCGTCAGGACGCCGACAGCCAGCACGGCCGGCCCGCAGCCGGCGAACAGCCAGGGATCAAAGGTGAACACGCCCCAGATGACGAGTCCGATGCCGGCGAGGCTGAGCGCGGTACCGGCGCGGCGCGGGCCATCGGCGCGCGGCTGGACGACACGTCGTTCGACCGACGCGCTGCGCCGCGCGCACACGATCAGCAGCACGCCCATCAAGCCGAACCACAGCTCGAAGTAGCCGATGTTGGCCCAGTCGAAGCGGCGCAACTGCTGCAGGGTCAGGTCGCTGTCGCCCGGGTAGCCGACCAGGCCGGACACCCGCAGCGCGCAGTACCCGGAGTACAGGCACCAGTGCGCCAGGCCGAACAGACCGCCCACCCATGCGGTGCCGCGGCGCAGTCCGGCGGGCAGAGCGCTGCCCCAGGCTTGCGTCAGCGACAGACAGGTCAGACCCGCGCCGAGGATGACCACGCAGGCTCCCCAGTTGGCGGCGCGGAAACCGGACTGGTGTCCGGTGATCCCGATGGGAGTGCTCAGGCCGCCCAGTGCCCAGTAGATGTGGATCGGCAGGTAGGACACGGCCCAGCCGAACCCGAGGTAGCCGACGGTACGGGTGGAGATCACGGCAATTCCCTTTGCTACGAGGCGATTCGTTGCACTCCAGAGTGAGCGTCGAACCCCTCGCGGCGCGTCGGAGCCAGGTCCTCACGGCGTCCACCGGCAGGATGACTTCTACTGCGGACGGACCAGCCCGTGGTCGTACGCGAAGATCACCACATGCACCCGATCGCGCAACCCCAGCTTGGCCAGGATGCGCCCGACGTGCGTCTTCACCGTCGCTTCGGACAGGTAGAGCCGGCGCGCGATCTCGGGGTTGGCGTGACCGCTCGCGATCTCCACCAGCACCTCGCGCTCGCGGTCGGTGAGCGCCGCTACTGCGTCGTCGTCAACTGCTCGGGGAGCTGCGTCAGCCAGGTGAGCCAGCATGCGTCGCGTCGTGGACGGCGCGATGACGGCATCGCCCGTGTGCACCGTGCGGATCGCAGTGATCACGTCCGCCGCCGATGCGTCCTTGAGCAGGAAGCCGCTGGCGCCGGCCCGCAGCGCCGCATAGGCATAGTCGTCGAGGTCGAAGGTAGTCAGCACGATCACCCTCGGCGCATTCGGGCCGCTGGTG
>JBOGDQ010000156.1:0-6099 GCA_050742975.1 Jatrophihabitantaceae bacterium | reverse complement strand
GCTCCTCGTTCTGCGCGACGCGTTGCTTGCGCAGCGCTTCAATCAGTGGCGCCGGCACCGCGATCGTGCGGCGGCTGCGGTCGGTCTTCGGCTCGGTGAACACCAGGCCCTCGCCCGGAACGCGGTGCAGCCCGCGACGCACCGAGAGTGTGTTTCGGTCGAAGTCGATGTCCTTCCACTGCAGCGCGAGGGCCTCGGACTGGCGCAGCCCGAGCGCGAGTGCGACCGTCCAGCGAGCGGAGTTGCGCAGGGCCTCGGCGGCGGCCAGCACGCGCCTGCACTCCTCGACGTCGAGGGGCTCGGGCGTCTTCGGTCGCTCCTGCCGCGGTGGCTCTACGAGCGTCGCGACGTTGCGCGCCACGCGCTCGCGCTGCATCGCGATCTTGAGTGCCCTATGCAGCATTCGGTGCACTCGTAGCACGGAAGCGGGGGACAGGCCCTTGTCGAGGAGCTGCTTGTACGTCTGCTCGAGGTGCTCAGGCTGCAGCTGGTCGAGGCGGCGCTTGCCGATGTATGGGTTGAGGTGCAGGCGGATCATCGTGCGGTAGGTGGCGAGGGTGCGGGCACGCACGCGGACCGAGGCGATGTTCTCGGCCCAGTAGTCCAGCCATTCGTCGACGAGCATCGCCTTGCCGCTCGCGCGGACCATGCCGGCGTCGCGCTTGGCTTCGAGCGACTTGACCTTCTCGACGACCGCTGCGCGAGTCGCGGCCGAGACATGCCGGCGGTCGCGGCTGCCATCGCCCTTCGCGCCCATCGAGACGAAGCCGTGCCATCGGCCGTCGTCCTGCTTGACGATGGTCGAGCGGCCGTTCGCTCCGCGGCCCTCCATGATCGTCCCCTTTCGTCTCCTCGATCGTCCGCCGCCCCTCTGACAGGAGCAACGGGTTACGCGGCCGGGTCGTGCGGGTCAGGTATGCCGACGGCAAAGACCGTGCGCTGTCCGTCGGCGTCGACAATGCGTCGCCACCTGCGCCCGGGCGCGGACGGCTCGGCCGGCTGGTTGGCGGCGTCGAGTCGCGTGACGTAGCGCTCCAGTTCGGCCCACGAGATGCGGCAGCTACCACCCACGTGGACGGCATGGAGTTCGCCAGTCTTGATCAGCTGGTAGACGGTCGTTCGTCCGACGCCCAGCACGCGGCCGGCCTGGACAGTGGTGAGCAACAACTGCTCGTCGGTGAAGTCGGCGTCGAGGTTCATCGGTGTGGTCCTCCTCGGGATACGGACGGGTTGCCAAAGGCGCGGGCGTAGTCGGGCGGGGGAGCGGGACGGGTAGGTGTCGTTGGCGCCTCGTAGCGGTAGGTGGATCGGATCGGTGCGAACGCGTCGGGACAGTCGTCACCGAGGCGGTAATAGAGCGACTGCGCGGCGCCGGCATCGGGCAGCGGCCGTCGCCCGATCAAGGCGGGCAGCCGCTCGGGAACGTCGTATCCGGAGTCGCTCGCTCGGGTAAGGGCAGCTGCGAGCATCGGCCATGCGGGCTGGTCGGCCACGGCCGGCGCGAGGCGGTCGAGCAGCGGCCGCCACTGGTCGGCCGGGTTCAGCAGCGAGCCGACCACGGAGTCCACCCGAGCGGCCAGCCGCTGCCGGTGGAGCTCGTCGTCGAGCGCGGGCGGGCCGCACGGTCGGAAGTCGGCGCTGTCGACCCGGTGCGTCACGCGCCAGGCCGCAAGCTCATGCGCGAGCGCGGCGTCCTTCGACTGCAACGCCGCCGCCCATCGGGTGTCGGGCAGCGATTCGGCGACCGGCACCCCGGCTGCAAGTTCGTGGACGAGATCGAACCGTCGCGCCAAGTACGTCGCCCACGCCGGGTCATCGACGGTGGGCGGGCCTGGTAGCCACGGCAGCGGCCCACCACCCGGCGCTGGTGCACCGGACGCCGACTCGGCCGCGGAGCGGTACCGAGTCACGGCCGCCTGCAGCCGAACAGCGGGGTCGTCGTCGAGACGTCGCTGCGTTGTCGCGGACCGCTTGGCGCCCTCGTTGCCGACGATGCGTTCGAGCAGTTCGACACTGGTGGACGGATTGATCGCCTCGACGGTCGTGACCGCGTGCGGGTCGGTCGACGCGCCGACGTCGACGTACGCATGATTCGCGCGCCGTCCGCGTGACATCGCGACGTAGAAGGTCTCGCGGGTCTCGGCGCCGGTGAGCACGACGTGACAGGTGTCGGTGGTGCTGCCCTGCGCGAGGTGCACGGTCGTGGCGTAGCCGAGCTCGACGGACCGGCCCACGTATGCCGCAGGCAGCGTCGCCGAGCGGTGCGTGTCTGCGTGTGTGACGCGCAGGCCGCCGTCGCCGGTGATCGCGTCGACCTGCCAGCGGTCGCCGTTCTTTACCCAGTCCGTGGCCGTGATGGGCAGTCGCCGGTCGTTGCGGCGGGTGACGATCGACTCGCCAACGCCAACCGTCGTCCCGTCGTGCAGACGGACTCGCCGCCCTTCGGCGACTCGCAGGTCGGCCTGCGCGCGCAGGTTTAGCTCGCGGACGACGTGATTGGTGTGCGCGAGCAGCAGCGAGTCGCAGCCGGCGTCGCGATCTGCGCGCCAGGCCGCGTACGCCTGCTCGACGGTTGAGGCGCGATCGCCGGCGTGCACGCGGTCACGGTCGAGGTAGAAACCGATCGCCGTCGGATCACCGACGCGCAGCGCCAGCGACGCCTGACCCTCCGTCGGGTCGGCGAACCGGACGAGCGTCTCCAGGGATGCCGTGCCGGCCGACTCGGCGATGTCACGCAAGACGCCGCCTGCGGCAACGTGCGACAGCTGCCGGGTATCGCCGATCAACCGCACGCTCGCACCACGGTCGAGGGCGAAGCAGATGACGCGGTCGAGGTGTGCGGTGCTGGCGGCGCCGGCCTCGTCGACGATCAGCAGCGTCCGCTCGCCGATCGCGTCGACCCACGCCGGTGGGGAGTCGCCGTCGAGCGAGACGAGCAGTTTGGCGATGGTCTCCGTCGATACACCGATCGAGCGACGCAGCTCGTCCGCGGCGCGACCGGTCGGCGCGAGCCCGATGACTGTGCCGCCGCCGTCGGCCCAAGCATCGGCCAGCACGCCGAGCGCGGTCGTCTTCCCCGACCCGGCTGCGGCGAGGGCGAGCTGCACGCGGCAGCCCGAAGTCGCGAGCGAGCGGACGAGCGCCGCCTGGCCGTGGTTGACCGGGATGCCGTTGGCCTGCGCCTCAAGCAGCGCCAGCTCGACCACCTGACCGTCGATGGTCGCGCCGTCGACGCGCGAAGCGGCGGCCACGATGCGCGCCTCGGCTTCGAGCACCGCAGTCGACGTGTACAGCTGCGACCCGGCGACCTCGAAGACACTCGACCCGTCGGCCCGTCGCAATGTCCCCGGCTCGGCGAGGTCATCCGAACCGCCCAGCCGTACCGACAAGGCCGGCGACAGCGCGCGGGTCAGAGTCGCATCGACTACTGCGTCCAGATGGGTGAGCGGGACCTCGGCGTGACGCGCGCGGCGCTCGACCTCGGCCCGCACCACCCCGGCGCGCCAGGTGCTCGACGTCTCGGCTACCGACCGCACCACGTCGGCCGCGGTCCACGCTACCCACCGCTCGTCGATGCCGGCGAAGGTCGGCGCCGGCTCAGCGCTTCGCACCTGGACGCCGCGCAGCATCGCGACCACGGCGTCCTCACCACCGAGAACGGACACCGCCTCGTGCCACCAGACCGCCCGCTGATCTGACGTTCCGCACATCTCGCGGGTGATATCTCGGCAATTACGGGGTTGGGTCTTCGGCGTCGCGGAACGCGCGTAGCGAGCGTTCCTCGAGGTCGGTGAGCAACTCGCGCAGGCGGCGGGCGTTGTCAAACCAGGGCTGGTAGCGCTGGGCCTGCTCGGCGTTGAGGCTGCGCGTGTGGGTCTTGCCGGCGACGGTGCGCGTCCAGTGCCAGTAGGGGCCGTGCAGGACTGGCGGGTCGGCTTTGCAACGGCAGTTCGCCTTGCCGCAGCGCATAAAGCGGCGGGCCAGCGTTCCCGGTAGGGCGTAGTCAGGGTCGGTGAACGCGACAGCCGACGGGATGGTCGCCGCGGGCGCTTCCGCGGCTCGCCGTTTGGTCATGTTCTCCTCCGCGTGTCGTATCTTTCGGTTGTCAACCGAAGGATAGCGTGGGTTGTGCTCAACGCAACCCCGAGGCGGAGGGTGTCCAGATGAACCAGCCGAGCGAACCGAGCGAGCTTGGGTTGGCCTCCCAGGTCCTGGGCGGGTTGCCGATCATCAACGCCGTGACCGACCGGCTTGGGCTGCCGGGGCTGCTGGCCGGTGCACTGCCTGATGGTGACGCGCGGGTAAAGCTCAGCGCGGCGGCGGCGATCAGGCTGGTCGTGACGAACCTGGTGGCTGGCCGTGAGCCGCTCTACGGCCTGGGTGAGTGGGCCGCCCGCTACGACCCCGCCCTGCTCGGCCTGTCCGCCGACGAGGTCAGCGTGCTCAACGATGACCGGGTCGGGCGGGCCTTGGAGGCGCTGTTCGACGCCGACCGAGCCAGCCTGCTCACCGGCGTGGTGTTGCGCGCGATCAGCGAGTTCAATATCGACACCCGCCAGCTGCACAACGACTCCACCTCGATCTCGGTGCACGGCCTCTACTGCGATGCGGTCGGCACGCCCCGCGGTGGAAAGCCGACTCCTGTCATCACCTGGGGCCACAGCAAGGACCACCGTCCAGATCTGAAGCAGCTGGTCTGGATCCTCACCGTCAGCGCCGACGGCGCAGTCCCGTTGGCCTACCGGCTCGCCGACGGCAACACCGTCGATGATCCGACGCACGTGCCGACCTGGGACAGCCTGGTCGGACTGCTGGGCCGGACCGACTTCCTCTATGTCGCGGACTCCAAGCTGTGCTCACGCAAAGCCATGGGCCACATCGACAGTAACCACGGACGGTTCGTCACCGTAATGCCCCGCTCCCGCACCGAGGACGGCGCGTTCCGTAAGCACCTGCAGACCCACGCCCCGGTCTGGACCGAAGCCGCTCGCCGTCCCGGCAAGCGCATCGGCGATCCGGACGAGGTCTACTCCACCACTCCCGCGCCGCTGCCCTCAGCGGAGGGATACCGGATCGTGTGGGTGCACTCCACCGCCAAGGCCAGCCGCGACGCCCACTCCCGGTCCGCCCGGATCGAGGCTGGCGTCACCGCGATCGAAGGCCTCGACGCGAAGCTTGCCCGGCCGCGGAGCCGGTTCAAGACCCGCGTCGCGGTCGAACAAGCCGCGGCCGAAGCTCTGGCCGACACTGGCGCTGACCGGTGGGTCAGCATCACCGTGAGCCAGAGGACCAGCACGAGCTACAAGCAAGCCCGCGCCGGCCGGCCCGGACCCAACACCAGCTACCACGAAGTGAGCAGCACCCGCTTCACCCTCAGCCACGACATTCGGCTCGAGCAGATCCGTTACGACGCAGCCAGCGACGGCTGCTTCCCACTCATCACCAACGATCGCGCTCTGCGCGACGCCGACGTCCTCGGCGCCTACCGCTACCAGCCGAACCTCGAACGCCGCCACCACCTGCTCAAAAGCGTTCAGGACGCCGCACCACTGCTGCTGCACAGCCCCGCCAGGATCGAGGCGCTGTTCTGCTGCCAGTTCCTGGCCCTGCTCATCAGCGCGCTCATCGAACGCGAGATCCGGACCGGCATGCAGCACGCCGACCTCACCAAGATCCGGATCTACCCCGAGTTCCGGAACTGCACTTCTCCTTCCACAGAACGGATCCTGGAGATCTTCAGCACCGTCAGTCGCCACCAGCTCCACCACGACGGCGCCCTCATCAAGACGTTCCACCCCGAGCTAACCGCCCAACAAGAGCAGGTCCTCAAGCTCATGAACCTCGCCCCGAGCGTCTACACCCGGCCCGCGTAATCACCGATATATGCCGCGCGAGAAGTGCGGAACGTCAGACTGTATGCCGCGCATCGCGGCAAATACGGGGCGGTGCGGATCACGAAAGACCTGCACGATGCCGGTTGGCAGGTCAGCCAGAACACGGTCGCGGCGATCATGCGTGAGCAGCAGTTGGTGGGCCGTCCGACTCGCCGCCGGCACGGCTTGACCCGCCCTGGGAAGGGGCGGTGGCGGGCGCCGGACC
>JBOGDQ010000155.1:0-6719 GCA_050742975.1 Jatrophihabitantaceae bacterium | reverse complement strand
CCGGACTGCCGCAGACACAGCGCATCGTCGACCTCGGCTCGGACTTTCGGCTCACCGACCCGGCTGCGCACGGCCGGTACTACGGCGGCGAGTATTCGGACGCCTGGACGTACGGCCTGCCCGAGCTGCCCGGTCAGCGGGCCCTGATCGCGCAATCGACGCGCGTCGCGAACACCGGGTGCCATGCCGTGGCGGCGATCCTGGGGCTCGCACCGCTGATCTCGGCCGGTGCCATTGTGGCCGACGACGTCGTCGTGGTCTCGGCAAGCGGCACGTCGGGCGCCGGCCGGGCTGCCCTGGCGCACCTGCTCGCGAGCGAGGTGATGGGCGATCTGTCGGCGTACCAGGTCGGTTCCCACCGGCACGTGCCGGAGATCAAGCAGGCCACCGGCGTGACCGGCGTGACCATGGTTCCGGTGCTCGCGCCCATGCCGCGCGGAATCCTCTCCTCGATCACGGCCCGGCCGTCCCGTTCGGTCAGCACGACCGACGTCCACGCCGTTCTGGCTTCGGCGTACGCCGGCGAGCCGTTCGTCCACGTGCTGCCCCAGGGCCGGCAGCCGCACACAGCGGCGACGGCCGGTTCCAACTCCGCGCACCTGCAGGCGTGCGTCGACACCGACACCGGGCGCGTCGTCGTCACCTGCGCGATCGACAACCTGGGCAAGGGCGCGGCCGGCCAGGCCGTCCAGAACGCGAACATCATGCTCGGACTGGCCGAGACGACCGGCCTCACGAGCGACGGGATCGCGCCGTGAGCGTGACCGCGGCCGGCGGCTTCCGGGCGTCGGGTGTCGCGGCCGGACTGAAGACCAGCGGTGCCACGGACCTCGCGCTGGTCGTCAACGACGGGCCGGACGACATCGCGGCGGCGGTGTTCACGAGCAATCGGGTGCGGGCCGCTCCGGTCCTGTGGTCACAGCAGGTGGTCGCCGACGGCCGACTGCGGGCGGTGGTCCTGAACTCCGGCGGCGCCAACGCGTGCACCGGCCCGGACGGTTTCGCGGACACGCACCGCACTGCCGAGCACGTCGCCGCCGCGCTGCAGCTCGGTGCGGGCGACGTCGCCGTCTGCTCGACCGGCCTCATCGGCGAGCGGTTACCGATGGACGCGCTGCTCGCCGGTGTCGACGCGGCGGCGTCCGCACTCGCGCCGGCCGGCGGCGACGACGCGGCCGCGGCGATCCGCACCACCGACACCGTGAGCAAGCAGGCGGTCGTCTCGCGCGACGGCTGGACGATCGGGGGCATGGCCAAGGGCGCCGGCATGCTCGCGCCCGGGCTGGCCACCATGCTCTGCGTGCTCACCACCGACGCGGTGCTCGACGCGTTCACCGCCGACCAGGCCCTGCGCGCGTCCACCCGCACGACGTTCGACCGCATCGACGGTGACGGCTGCATGTCGACGAACGACACCGTGATCCTGCTGGCGAGCGGAGCCTCGGCCCGGACACCTGATGCCGTGGCGTTCATCGCCGCGCTGCGCGAGGTGTGCGGCGACCTGGCCCGCCAGTTGATCGCCGACGCGGAGGGTGCCACCAAGCAGGTGCGGATCGAGGTCACCGGTGCCTCAAACGAGGACGACGGGGTCGAGGTCGGCCGCTCGATCGCGCGCAACAACCTGCTCAAGTGCGCCCTGTTCGGCAACGACCCCAACTGGGGCCGCGTCCTGTCCGCGATCGGCACCACCGATGCGCAGTTCGACCCGGACGCGCTGGACGTCGCGATCAACGGCGTTCAGGTGTGCCGGGGCGGTGCAGCGGGCGAGGACCGTAGCCTGGTCGACCTCACCGCTCGGGCTGTGCACATCCTCGTCGACCTGCACGCAGGCGAGGCCGCCGCAACGATCTGGACGAACGACCTGAGCCACGCGTACGTCGAAGAGAACTCGGCGTACTCGTCATGACCCGCGATCGTGAGCGGGCCCTCGCCCAGGCGGCCACGCTGGTCGACGCGCTGCCGTGGCTGTCGCGGTTCCACGGCAAGATCATCGTGGTCAAGTACGGCGGCAACGCGATGACCAGCCCCGCGCTGCAAGCCGCCTTCGCCGAGGACATCATGTTCCTGCGGTACGCCGGCCTGAAGCCGGTCATCGTGCACGGCGGGGGGCCGCAGATCACCGCGCACCTGACCCGTCTCGGTATCGACTCGCAGTTCCGCGGTGGCCTGCGCGTGACGACGCCGGAGGTGATGGAGATCGTCCGCATGGTGCTCACCGGTCAGGTCAACGCCGACATCGTCAACATGCTGAACGACCACGGCTCGTTCGCGATCGGCCTGTCCGGCGAGGACGCGGGCCTGCTCACCGCCGAGCGCCGCCCCGCGATCGTCGACGGCGAGCCCGTCGACATCGGCCAGGTGGGCGACGTCATCGCGGTCGAGCCGTCCGCGGTGTACGCGCTCATCGAGGCGGGCCGGATCCCGGTCATCGCCACCGTCGCGCGTGGACTGGACGGCCAGACCTACAACGTCAACGCCGACACGGCCGCGGCGGCAGTGGCCGTCGGTCTCGGCGCCGAGAAGCTGATCGTGCTGACCGACGTCGAGGGCCTGTACACCGACTGGCCCGCTGGCACCGAGGTCGTCAGCCGGATCGACAGCGACGAGCTCGCTGGGCTGCTGCCCGGCCTGGCCAGCGGGATGGTGCCGAAGATGGAGGCCTGCCTGCGGGCGGTCGAGGGCGGCGTGCCCCGCGCGCATGTCCTGGACGGCCGGGTGCCGCACGCGCTGCTGCTGGAGATCTTCACGAGCGAGGGCATCGGGACCATGGTCGTCCCGCGCAAGGAGACCGGATGAAGCTCGAAGGCCGCTGGAACAGCGTGATGATGCCGAACTACGGCACACCTCCGCTCGCACTCGAGCACGGGAACGGTGTGCGCGTCTGGGACGTCGACGGCAACGAGTACCTCGACTTCGTCGCCGGCATCGCGGTCAGTTCGCTCGGCCACGCGCATCCGGCGATCGTCGCGGCAGTGAGCGAGCAGGTCGGCAAGCTCGCGCACTGCTCGAACCTGTACCTGCACGAACCCGGTGTTCGGCTCGCCGAGCGGCTCGTCGGACTAGTCGGCCTGCCGGCGCGCGTGTTCTTCGCCAACAGCGGCGCCGAGGCGAACGAGTGCGCGGTCAAGCTGGCCCGCAAGCACGGCCGGGCGCTCGGTGGCCGGACCGAGCTCGTGGCGGCGAACAACAGCTTCCACGGCCGCACGCTCGGCGCACTCGCGATCACCGGCAACGCCGCCAAGCGCGAACCGTTCGAGCCGCTGCCCGGCCCGGTCACGTTCGTCGACTACGGCGACGCAGACGGCCTCCGTGCGGCTGTCGGCCCGCAGACCGCCGCGCTGTTCATCGAGCCGACCCTGGGGGAGGGCGGAGTGGTCCCGCCCCCTGCCGGTTACCTGCAGCTCGCGCGTGAACTGTGCGACGCCAGCGGTGCGCTGCTCGTGGTCGACGAGGTGCAGAGCGGCATCGGTCGCACCGGGCACTGGTTCGCCAGCCTGGCCGAAGGCGTTCGTCCGGACGTCGTCACCCTGGCCAAGGGACTGGCCGGCGGCCTGCCGATCGGTGCGTGCATCGGGATCGGCGCCGCGGGTGAGCTGTTCGCGCCGGGTGATCACGGCAGCACGTTCGGGGGGAATCCAGTTTCCTGCGCGGCAGCACTGGCGGTGATCGACACCATCGCCGATCAGCACCTGCTCGATCAGGTCAAGCGGGTCGGCGGTCATCTGGCCGACGGCCTGGACGCGATCGAGAGCCCGCTCGTGGTCCGCAGCCGGGGGAGCGGCCTGTGGCGCGCGCTCGCCCTGACCGGTGCCCACGCCGCCGCGATCGAGGCCGCCGCCCGCGATCACGGGCTGCTGGTGAACGCGGTCAAGCCCGACGTGATCCGCCTCGCCCCGCCCCTGATCCTCACCGAGTCCGACGTCGACGAGGCAGTTCCGAAGCTGGCGGCCGCGATCGCCGAGGTGGAGCAATGACCCGGCACTTCGTGCGCGACGACGACCTCCGCCCGGACGAGCTGCTCGAGGTGCTCGACCTGGCCGACGCGATGAAGGCCGACCGGCACCGGCACCGGCCACTGACCGGGCCGAAGTCGGTCGCGCTCATCTTCGACAAGCAGACCCTGCGCACGCAGCTGTCCTTCTCCGTCGGCGTGGCCGAGCTCGGCGGGCACCCGATCACCGTCGACGGGCGACTGGCCGGCATCGGTGTCCGGGAGTCGGTCGCCGACTCGACGCGGGTGATCTCGCGCCAGGTCGCCGCGATCATCTGGCGCACCTACGCGCAGGCCGACCTGGAGGAGATGGCCGCGCTCAGCCCGGTTCCGGTCGTGAACGCGCTGACCGACCGGTTCCACCCGTGCCAGATCCTGGCCGATCTGCAGACCGTTCGTGAGCGCAAGGGACGCCTGGCCGGGCTCACGTTCACCTACCTCGGCGACGCCGCGAACAACATGGCCCACTCGTACCTGCTCGGCGGGGCCGCGGCCGGCCTGCACGTTCGGATCGCCGGCCCGGTCGGCTACCAGCCCGATCCGGAGATCGTCGCCGCGGCCGGGCGCATCGCAGCAGGCACGGGCGGATCGGTGACGGTCGGTGACGACGCCGCCGCCGCGGTCGAGAGCGCCGACGTCGTCGCGACCGATACCTGGGTGTCGATGGGGCAGGAGGACGAGAGCGCGCAGCGGGAGGCACCGTTCCGTCCCTACGCGGTCGATGCGCCGCTCCTCGCCAAGGCCAAGCACGACGCGATCGTCCTGCACTGCCTGCCGGCCTACCGCGGCAAGGAGATCGCGGCCGACGTGATCGACGGGCCACAGAGCGCAGTCTGGGACGAGGCCGAGAACCGCCTGCACGCGCAGAAGGCCCTGCTCACCTGGCTGCTTGAGCACAGGTGATGGCCGCTAGGCGCGCCGTGGCGTCGGTGCACGAACTCAGCGGGAAGGCCGCCCGTCATGCGCGGATCCTGGCCGTGCTGGCCGAACAGCCGGTCCGCTCGCAGGTCGAGCTGGCCAGCGCGATGCGCGCGGCAGGATTCGACGTCACCCAGGCCACGCTCTCCCGTGACCTCGACGAGCTGGGCGCGGTGAAGCTGCGCACGCCCGACGGTGGGCTGCCCGTCTACGTCGTGCCGGAGGACGGCTCGCCGATCGCTGCCCGCACCGCCGACGACGACCCACCGCAGCGGCTCGCCAGGCTGCTGGCCGAGCTGCTGGTCTCCGCCGAGGCGAGCGCGAACCTGGTCGTCCTGCGCACGCCGCCCGGCGCGTCCAACTTCCTGGCCAGCGCCCTGGATCGGGCCGGGCTGCCACAGGTGCTCGGCACCGTCGCGGGGGATGACACCATCCTGGTCATCGCTCGCAATCCGAGCGGCGGCCGCGCGCTCGCCGACCATCTCGTCCAGCTCTCGCAGTCCGCCTGAGCACAATCACCCCACCCGACCGAGCAGAACCCAGGAGACGTAACCCAAGTGAGCAAGGTCCTGACCTCCCTCCCGGTCGGTGAGCGTGTCGGAATCGCGTTCTCCGGCGGCCTGGACACCTCGGTAGCGGTGGCCTGGATGCGCGCCAAGGGCGCCGTGCCGTGCACCTACACCGCGGACATCGGGCAGTACGACGAGGCCGACATCTCCGGTGTGCCAGCTCGCGCAGTTCAGTACGGTGCCGAGCTGGCGCGGGCCGTGGATTGTCGGCGCGAACTGGTCGAGGAGGGGCTCGCCGCGCTGGCCTGCGGCGCCTTCCATATTCGCTCGGCCGGCCGCGCGTACTTCAACACCACGCCCCTCGGACGGGCGGTGACCGGCACCATGCTGGTCCGCGCGATGCATGCCGACGAGGTCCACATCTGGGGCGACGGCTCGACGTTCAAGGGCAACGACATCGAGCGCTTCTACCGCTACGGGCTGCTCGCCAACCCCGCTCTGCGGATCTACAAGCCGTGGCTGGACGCCGAATTCGTGGGCGAGCTGGGCGGTCGCGCGGAGATGAGCCAGTGGCTCATCGAGCACGAGCTGCCCTACCGCGACAGCACGGAGAAGGCCTACTCCACCGACGCCAACATCTGGGGCGCGACGCACGAGGCGAAGACCCTGGAACACCTCGATGTCCCGTTGGAGATCGTCGAGCCGATCATGGGGGTGCGGTTCTGGGATCCCGCGGTCGTGATTGACACCGAAGATGTCACGCTACGGTTCGCGGCCGGTCGGCCGGTCGGCATCAACGGCGTTCCCTACGACGACCCCGTCGACCTGGTGCGGGAGGCGAACGCGATCGGTGGCCGGCACGGCTTGGGCATGTCCGACCAGATCGAGAACCGGATCATCGAGGCCAAGTCCCGCGGAATCTACGAAGCGCCCGGGATGGCGCTGCTCTGGATCGCCTACGAGCGGCTGCTCAACGCCGTCCACAACGAGGACACCATCGCCAACTACCACGCCGAGGGCCGGCGGCTCGGGCGACTGCTGTACGAGGGTCGGTGGCTGGATCCGCAGGCCCTGATGCTGCGGGAATCCCTGCAGCGGTGGGTGGCCTCGATGGTGACCGGTGAGGTGACGCTGCGGTTGCGCCGCGGTGAGGACTACTCCGTCCTGGACACCAGCGGACCCAATATGTCCTATCACCCCGACAAGCTGTCGATGGAACGTACGGAGGGCGCCGCCTTCGGACCGGTCGACCGGATCGGCCAGCTGACCATGCGCAACCTGGACATCGCCGACTCCCGGGC
>JBOGDQ010000154.1:0-11444 GCA_050742975.1 Jatrophihabitantaceae bacterium | reverse complement strand
TACTCGAGCAGATCCGACTCGTAGGCGAGCACCTGCTGCATCCTGATCGACCACTGCTGGTCCCACGCGCGGGGCAGGCCCAGCGCCTCGTTCCAGGCCGGCAGCTGGACCGCGCGGGCCCGAGCGTCGCGCGACATCGTGACCGCGAGCATCTCGAGCAGGATCCGGTAGACGTTGTTCTCCGGCTGGGCCTCGGTCAGCCCGAGCGAGTTCACCTGCACGCCGTACCGAAACCGCCGCTGCCTGGCATCCTGAACCCCATACCGGTCAAGGGTGATCTCGTTCCAGAGCTGACCGAACGCGCGCAGCTTGCACATCTCCTCGACGAACCGGACACCGGCGTTGACGAAGAACGAGATGCGCGCGACGACGTCGCCGAAGCTCTCCTGCGGCACCTGACCCGAGTCGCGCACCGCGTCCAGGACCGCGATCGCCGTGCACATCGCGAACGCCACTTCCTGCACCGGGGTCGCGCCCGCCTCCTGCAGGTGATAGCTGCAGACGTTGATCGGGTTCCACTTCGGGACGTTCGCCACCGTGTACGCGATCATGTCGGTGATCAGCCGCAGTGACGGCGCGGGTGGGAACACGTACGTCCCGCGCGAGAGGTACTCCTTGATGATGTCGTTCTGCGTCGTGCCGGACAGCTGGGCGTAGTCGGAACCCTGCTCGTCCGCGACCGTTAGGTACAGAGCGAGGAGGTACATCGCCGGCGCGTTGATCGTCATCGATGTGTTCATCTGATCCAGCGGGATGCCGTCGAACAGCGTGCGCAGGTCGCCGATGTGCGAGACCGGCACGCCCACCTTGCCGACCTCGCCACGGGCGAGCTCCGCGTCCGGGTCGTAGCCGGTCTGCGTGGGCAGATCGAACGCGACCGACAGGCCGGTCTGCCCCTTGGCCAGGTTTCCCCGGTACAGCGCATTCGACTCGACCGGCGAGGAGTGGCCGGCGTAGGTCCGCATCAACCAGGGCTTGTCACGGTTCTCATCACGCGGGAATGGCATGTGCGTACCTCGCAGATTCGCAGCGACTCCCCGGAGTCTATGCAGCGCCGGACCGGCCGCCCTACTGTCGAGTAGGAACTGTGGCCGAGTTCGCAGCGGCCGCGTGTTTGACGGGATTTCCGCCCCGTGCCGGGGCGGCATAGGGTTCGCGGGTGACCCCGGACCCCGCCGCGCGCGACCTCAAGGCCAGCCCCGCGCAGGTGGGTCAGGCCTGGGCTGTCCACGTGTTCACCACGCTCGGGATCGTCGCCTGCATGCTCGCGCTGCGGGACGTGCTGACCGGGCACCCGGACTACGCGATCATCTGGCTGCTGATCACCTTGCTGATCGACGGGGTCGACGGTCCGATCGCCCGGGCACTCGAGGTCGAGCGGCGGGTCCCCCGCATCGACGGCTTCATGCTCGACCTGATCATCGACTACGTCGCCTGCGTGATCGTGCCGGCCGGATTCATGTGGGAGTTCAAGGTCGTACCGCAGAACAACTTCGGCGTCGCGGTGCTGTGCCTGATGGTCTTCACGTCCGCGATCTGGTTCGCCCGCAAGGACATGATGACCGACGACTTCTGGTTCCGCGGGTTCCCCGCCGCGTGGAACATCGTCGCGCCCGTGCTGTTCCTGCTGGACGCGCGCCCGGTCGTCGGCGCCGTGATCACGATCGTCATGTCGCTGCTGTCGCTGACGAACATGCCGTACCCGCACATGGCCCGCGCCCGCTTCATGCGTCCGTACACGATCGTCGGCGCGGTGGTCTGGATCGGCGGGATCGTCGCCGGGACGTTCGCGTACCCGCACCACCCGCACTACGTGCGGGTCATGCTGTACGTGGGCAGCGCCTACTTCCTGGCGCTCTCGGCGATCCGCGGGTGGCACGACCACAAGCTCAAGGCGGGCGTGCCGGCCGCCTGAGCTCAGCCGCCGAACGTGTCCGAGTCGACCCGTTCCACGTCGGCGCCGAGCGCGCGCAGTTGCTCCTCGAACCGCACGTAGCCGCGGTCGATGTGGTGCACCTCGGCCACCTCGGTCACGCCGTCGGCGACCAGGCCGGCGATGACCAGGCCGACGCCGGCCCGGATGTCGGTTGCGCGGACGGGCGCGCCGGAAAGCTGGTCGCGGCCACGCACGACGGCGTGGTGCCCGTCGGTGCGGACGTCGGCTCCCATCCGGGCGATCTCGTCGCAGAACATGAAACGGGCCTCGAACAGATTCTCGGTGATCATCGCCGTGCCGTCGGCGACGGACAGCAGCGCGATCGCCTGCGGCTGCAGATCCGTCGCCAGGCCCGGGTACGGGAGCGTCACCACGTCGAAGCTCCGCGGCCGATCCGCCATCGCCACCCGGAACCCTCCCCCGGCTCCGAGGATCTCGACGTCGGCACCGGCGCGGACCAGTTTGTCCAGGGCGATCTCGAGGTGCTCGGGATGCGCGCCCCGCACCGTGACATCGCCGCGCGTGGCCACCGCGGCCATCGCCCAGGTCCCGGCGACGATCCGGTCGGACACCGCGCGGTGCGTCGTCGGATGCAGCCCGTCGACGCCGGTGATCGCCAGCGTGGACGAGCCGATGCCGTCGAGCTGAGCCCCCATCGACACCAGCATCTGGCACAGGTCGACGATCTCCGGCTCGCGTGCCGCGTTGTCGATGACCGTGGTGCCCTTGGCGAGCACGGCGGCGGTCAGGATGTTCTCGGTCGCGCCGACGCTCGGGAAGTCCAGCCAGATCTGCGCGCCGCGCAGCCCACTCGCCTCGGCCATCACGTAGCCGTGCTCGACGCGCACCTCGGCACCCATCCGGATCAGGCCGGCGAAGTGCATGTCCAGCGGCCGCGATCCGATCGCATCCCCACCCGGCAGGGCCACCTTGGCGCGGCCGGTGCGGGCCAGGAGCGGTCCCAGCACGCAGATCGAGCCGCGGATCTTGCGCACCAGCTCGTACGGCGCCTCCCAGGCGGGCTCGTCCGGGACCGTGATGCGGACCTCGTCCGTGCTGCCGCTGCCGGCCTCACTCACCTCGCAGCCCAGCCGGCCCAGCAGCTCGTGCATGATCGTGACGTCCGAGATCGCGGGCAGGTTGCTGAGCGTCGTCTGCCCCGGTGCCATGAGCGCGGCCGCCATCAGCTTCAGCACGCTGTTCTTGGCGCCCACGACGTCGACCGATCCGGCCAGGCGCGCCCCGCCGTTCACCCTCAGAACCTGCACCGACCCAGGCTATCGTCGCGGGTGAGCATCGCTGCGAGCGCCGGTGAGCGAGGAGCGCTCGCGCGAAGAGTCGGAGGAACAGTGGCTGTACATCTCACCCGCATCTATACAAAGACCGGCGACGACGGCAGCACCGCGCTCGGGGATATGTCCCGCGTGCGAAAGACCGATCCCCGGGTCGGTGCCTACGCCGACTGCGACGAGACCAACGCGTCGATCGGCGTCGCGATCGCGCTGGGCTCACTGCCCGAACGCATCGTCGCCGTGCTGCAGCGGATCCAGAACGACCTGTTCGATCTCGGTGCGGACCTGTGCACGCCGGTGCGGCCGGACCCCGAGTATCCGCCCCTGCGCGTGAGCGGTGAGTACGTCGAGCGGCTCGAGGGCTGGTGCGACGAGTTCAACGCCGAGCTGGCCAAGCTGAACAGCTTCATCCTGCCCGGCGGGACGCCCGGCGCCGCGCTGCTGCACCAGTCGCGCACGGTCGCGCGGCGGGCCGAGCGCAGCGCATGGCTGCTCCACGAGGCCGACGCCGAGCACACCAACCGGGACGCCGTCCTGTATCTGAACCGGCTCTCGGACCTGCTGTTCATCCTCTCCCGGGTCGCCAACCCCGGCGGCGACGTCCTCTGGAAGCCCGGAGCGCGATGAGCGCACCGCGGCCCATTCTGATCCTGATGGGGGTGTCCGGGTGCGGTAAGTCGACCATCGCCGGGCTGCTCGTCGGCCGGCTCGGGTGGCGGTTCGAGGAGGGTGATGATATGCACCCGCCGGCAAACGTCGCGAAGATGCACAGCGCGCACCCGCTCACGGACGAGGACCGCTGGCCGTGGCTGGCCCGCATCGCCGCGTGGATCGACGAACGGGTGGCTTCGGGCGAGCCGGCCATCGTCACCTGCTCGGCGCTCAAGCGCAGCTATCGCGACGTCCTGCGCCGGGATCCGGTCGTGTTCGTCTACCTGCGCGGGACGCGCCAGCAGATCGCCGAGCGGCTCCGGGCCCGGCACGGGCACTTCATGCCGGCCGGACTGCTCGACTCGCAGTTCGCCGACCTGGAACCCCCCACTCCGGACGAGCAGTCCGTTACGGTCGATATCGGTGAATCCCCGACACAGCTGGCCGACGAGATCATCACCGGACTGGGGCTGGCCGTCGAACCTCGCTAGGACCCTTCGATGGCACTCGCGCTGAGTCAGCTCAGCGGGGCGGACGCCTCGATCCAGGAGATGAAGCCGGTGAACGCGCCCTCGCTCAACGCGATGATCACCTCGCCCGCGCCGACCCGGCAGTCGACGATCACCGCCGTCGTGGGCAGCGAGCGGGTCTCCTCCGCGTCCGGCGAGCGATGGCCCAGGATCTCCAGCTCGCTGCGTCGGAACACCCGCGTCGGGCGGGTGCCGAGCCCGAGCGTGCGGTACCAGCGCAACTCACCGCCGATGTAGCGCGCGATTCCGTACAGCCAGCGGTTACCGCCCGAACGCACCGCAAGTGGGATCGCGCCCTGCACCCGCAGCATGTACCGCTGCCGGGCCAGGATCAGGCCGCAGACCACCAGGACGACAACAGCCGCGAACACCGCGAAGATGTCGACGGTGTGCACGGCTGCGTCCTATCCGTACCGGCTCAGACCGATTCGCCCGCGGCGCGCAACCGGGCCCGAGCTCGGTCCCTGACCGCATCCGAGTCGGCTTCCGCGAGGGCCGCGCGCTCGCGCTCGACGTCGACGTCCTCGGCGAACTGCGCGGTCTCGGCGAGCAGCGATACGCCGTCCTGACGCACTGACAGGAAACCGCCGTCGACCGCGACCCGCAGCTCCGGCTCACCGTCGCGCTCGATCCGAACCGGCCAGCCGGCCGCAAGCTCGCCGAGCAGGTTGACGTGGCCGGGCAGGATGCCCAGCTCGCCCTCGGTGGTCCGGGCGAAGACCGCCTTCGCCTCCCCCGACCACAGCGCGCGCTCGACCGAGACGAGCTCGACATGCATCGTCATCGCGGCTACGCGTCCTTCAGCTCGTGCGCCTTGCGCTCGAGGTCCTCGATGCCACCGCACATGAAGAACGCCTGCTCGGGGTAGCTGTCGAAGTCACCGGCACACAGCCGCTTGAACGCGTCGATCGTCTCCTCCAGCGGGACGAACGAGCCGGGCATCCCGGTGAACTGCTCGGCGACGAACGTGTTCTGCGACAGGAACCGCTCGATCCGCCGCGCGCGACCGACGATGACCTTGTCCTCCTCGGACAGCTCGTCGATGCCGAGGATCGCGATGATGTCCTGAAGCTCCTTGTACCGCTGCAGGATCTGCTTGGTCCGGTTCGCCACGTCGTAGTGCTCCTGGCCGACGTACTCGGCCGCGAGGATGCGCGAGGTGGAGTCGAGCGGGTCGACGGCCGGGTAGATGCCCTTCTCCGAGATCGGCCGGCTGAGCGTCGTCGTCGCGTCCAGGTGGGCGAACACGGCGTGCGGCGCCGGGTCGGTGATGTCGTCCGCCGGCACGTAGATCGCCTGCATCGAGGTGATCGAGTGGCCCCGCGTCGAGGTGATCCGCTCCTGCAGCTGACCCATCTCGTCTGCCAGCGTCGGCTGGTAACCCACGGCCGACGGCATGCGCCCGAGCAGCGTCGATACCTCCGAGCCGGCCTGGGTGAACCGGAAGATGTTGTCGATGAACAGCAGGACGTTCTGCTGCTGCACGTCGCGGAAGTACTCGGCCATCGTCAGCGCCGAGAGCGCGACCCGAAGGCGGGTGCCCGGCGGCTCGTCCATCTGGCCGAACACCAGGGCGGTCTTCTCGATGACCCCGGTCTCGGTCATCTCGGCGATGAGGTCGTTGCCCTCGCGGGTGCGCTCACCGACTCCGGCGAACACCGAGACACCACCGAAGTTCTCGGCGACGCGGTAGATCATCTCCTGGATGAGCACCGTCTTGCCGACGCCCGCACCGCCGAACAGGCCGATCTTGCCGCCGACCACGTAGGGCGTGAGCAGGTCCAGGACCTTGATGCCGGTCGCGAACATCTCGGTCTTGGACTCGAGCTGATCGAACGGCGGCGGGTCGCGGTGGATCGGCCAGCGCTCGGTGATCTCCAGCGAGGACGTCGGCACGTCCAGCGATTCGCCCAGTGCGTTGAACACGTGGCCCTTGGTGACGTCGCCGACGGGCACGCTGATCGGCGAGCCGGTGTCGGTGACGACGGCGCCGCGGACGAGGCCGTCGGTCGGCTGCAGCGCGATCGCGCGGACCAGGTCGTCGCCGATGTGCTGCGCGACCTCGAGGGTCAGGGTCTTGGACAGCTCGCCGAGCTCGATCTCGGTCGTGAGCGCGTTGTACAGCTCGGGGATGCCTTCGCGTCCGAACTCGACGTCGACGACGGGGCCGATCACGCGCACCACGCGCCCGGTCGTCTGCCCCGGAGTGTCGGTGCTGGTCTCGCTGTCGAACAGTGTGGTCATCGCTCTACCTTCATTCGTCGCTTCCTGCTGCGGCCAACGCGTCGGCGCCGCCGACGATCTCGCTGATCTCCTGGGTGATCTCGGCCTGGCGGGCCTGGTTCGCCAGCCGGGTGTACGTGCGGATGAGCTCGGTCGCGTTGTCGCTCGCAGACTTCATCGCCCGCCTGCGTGCCGCCGACTCCGACGCCGCCGACTCCAGCAGGGCCGAGAAGATCCGGGCGCTGATGTACCGCGGCAGCAGCGCAGCGATCAGCTGCTCCGCGTCGGGTTCGAACTCGTACTCACCCGAGTCGCGGTCTTTCTGGTCGCCCTTGTCCGCGCGGTCGCCGCTCTCGTCGGCGGTGCGCGACATCGTCTCGGCGCCCTCCTCGGCCGCACCCTGCACCGGCGAGACGAGGCTGGCGATCGGAGTCTGGGTGACGCTGTTGTCGAACCTGGTGTACACGACGTACAGCTCGTCGATCCCGCTCGCGGCGTCGGCGCCCTCGTCCGCGGGCAGCTCCCCCGCCGACGTGGCGGTCAGCGCGGCGACGACGGCCTCGGTCGCGCCGCGGGCGTGCCGGAAGTCCGGCTGCTCGGAGAAGCCCGTCCACTCCCCTGCCATCTCGATCCGCCGGAACCGGTAGAACGCGACGCCCTTGCGGCCGATGACGTAGCGGACGACCTCGCGCCCGTCGCGCTCCAGCCGGGACGCCAGGTCGTTCGCGCGCTTGAGCGCGTTGGCGTTGTAACCGCCCGCCAGCCCGCGGTCGCTGGTGATCACCAGGATGCCGGTACGCCGCGGCTCCTCGACCCCGGTGAGCATCGGGTGTTCGAGCGAGGTGTCACCGCCGACAGCCGCGAGCGCTCGGGTGAGCTCGTCGGTGTACGGACGAGCCTCGCGCATGCGGGCCTGGGCCTTGGCGATGCGCGAGGCGGCGATGAGCTCCATCGCCTTGGTGATCTTCTTGGTCGACTGGACCGAACGGATCCGGCGCCGGTAGACGCGAAGCTGTGCGCCCATCGCCTACTCGCCGCCGGAGTCCGTGGGCTGGAACTGGTTCGCGAACTCCTCGACGAGCTTGTCCAAGGCGGCCGCGGCGTCGTCCTCGAACTTCTTCATGGTTCCAAGCGAAGCCACCAGATCGGCGTCGTGGTGGTTGACCCACTCCAGCATCTCGGTCTCGAAGCGGCGCACGTCCTGGACAGCTATTTCGTCCAGCTTGCCGGTCGTGCCGGCCCAGATCGAGATGATCTCGTTGCCGATCGGGAACGGCGAGGACGCCGGCTGCTTGAGCAGTTCGACCAGCCGAGCGCCGCGAGCGAGCTGCTGCTGGCTGGCCTTGTCCAGGTCGGAGCCGAAGGCCGCGAACGCCTCCAGCTCGCGGAACTGGGCCAGGTCGACGCGCAGGCGTCCGGCGACGTCTCGCATCGCCTTGGGCTGGGCCGAACCGCCGACGCGCGACACCGAGATGCCGACGTTGATAGCCGGCCGGACGCCGGCGTTGAACAGGTCGGTCTCCAGGAAGCACTGGCCGTCGGTGATCGAGATGACGTTGGTCGGGATGTAGCCCGACACGTCGTTGCCTTTCGTCTCGATGACGGGCAGGCCGGTCATCGAGCCGCCGCCGAGCTCGTCGGACAGCTTCGCGCAACGCTCGAGCAGCCGGCTGTGCAGGTAGAACACGTCGCCCGGGTAGGCCTCGCGGCCCGGCGGACGGCGCAGCAGCAGGGACACGGCGCGGTAGGCCTCGGCCTGCTTGGTCAGGTCGTCGAAGACGATCAGGACGTGCTTGCCGGCGTACATCCAGTGCTGGCCGATGGCCGAGCCGGTGTAGGGGGCCAGGTACTTGAAGCCGGCCGAGTCGGACGCGGGTGCCGCGACGATGGTCGTGTACTCGAGCGCCCCTGCCTCGTCCAGCGTCTGCTTCGCCGCCGCGATCGTGGAGCCCTTCTGGCCGATGGCGACGTAGATGCAGCGAACCTGCTTGGCCGGATCGCCCGACCTCCAGTTGTCGCGCTGGTTGATGATCGCGTCCAGGCACACGGTGGTCTTGCCCGTCTGCCGGTCACCGATGATCAGCTGGCGCTGGCCGCGACCGATCGCCGTCATGGCATCGATCGCTTTGATGCCGGTCAGCAGCGGCTCGCGGACCTCTTGGCGCTGCACGACGCTGGGCGCCTGCAGCTCCAGGGCACGGCGGCCCTCCTCGGCAACATCGCCCAGGCCGTCGATCGGCTGGCCGAGCGGGTCGACCACGCGCCCCAGGTAGGCGTCGCCGACCGGGACCGAGAGGATCTCGCCGGTGCGCTTGACCTGCTGACCCTCCTCGATCTTGGATGCGTCGCCGAGGATGACCACGCCGATGTCGCGCACGTCGAGGTTCAGCGCGATGCCGAGCGTTCCGCCGTCGAACTCGAGCAGCTCGTTCGTCATCGCGCTCGGCAGGCCCTCGACCCGGGCGATGCCGTCACCGGTCTCGGCGACGACACCGACCTCCTCGCGCGATGCCTCGGGCGAGTAGGACGAGACGTAGTTCGAGATCGCGTTCCTGATCTCTTCCGGGGAGATCGTCAGCTCTGCCATCAATGTTTCCCTTGCCTAGTCCTGGTTGTGATGTCTGCTCTGGATGCCCGGGACGCGAGTCCCGCCCGCGCATCTATCAGCCGGGAGGCCACGCTGCCGTCGATGACCTCGTCGCCGATGCGGATGACCAGCCCGCCGCGCACGGCCGGCACCACGGCGGTGCGGACGCTGACCTCCTGCCCGTACATCGTGCTCAGCGAGCTCGCCAGGCGATCGCACTGCGCCTGGGTCAGCTCCACCGCGGAGATCACCCGGGCCAGCGAGGTGTGCTTGCGGGCCGCGGCCTCCTCCAGCAGGTCGTCGATGGCGAGCGTCAACGACCGCTTGCGCTGGCTGCGCAGCGCGTGCTCGAGCAGCGCGCGGGTGATCGGGTGTGCCTTGTCCTGGAGCACTCCGACCAGCAGTTCGGTGCGACGGCCCGGGTCGATCACCGGCTCGTCGAGCAGCGTGGTGAGCTCGGAGTTCGCGTCGAGGACGCGCTCGAAGCGGAACAGCTGATCGACGACCTCGTCCAGCTGGTGCGCGCCCTCGGCGGCGGCGAACATGGCGTCGTCACCGGCCGTCTCGAGGGCATCGGTCAGATCCCACGGCGAGGACCAGCGCTGGCGGACGATCGCCTCACCGATCTCCGTCGTCGCCCGGCCCAGCTGGCCGGCCACCAGCGAGTGCAGCAGCCCCGCCCGGCGCTCCGCATCGGTCGCGGGATCACCCAGCATCCGGCGCAGCCGCGGCTGGCCGACGAGCAGGTCGGCGAGCTCGTACAGCTCGGTAGCGAGTGCGAGCAGGGCATCGGTCGACTTCGCTCGGCCGATCGCGGCGCGCTTGTCCACGCGGATCGCCGCCGTCGCCGCCCGGCTCGCCGAACGCATCACTTGAGCCGACTCGCTACGGCACCGTCGCCGCCTTCGAGCTCGGCCAGGAACGCGTCCACCGTGGCCTGCACGTTGGCGTCGTCGGCAAGGCGCTGATCGACGATCTTCTCCGACAGCTCCACGGCCAGCGAACCGAGCTCCGCGCGGAGCTCGCGAACGACGGCAGCCCGCTGCGTGTTCAGCTGCTCCTCGCCGCGCGCGACGATGCGCGCCGACTCCTCCTGGGCCTGAGTGCGCAGCTCCTCGATGGTGCGCTGCGCCTCCGAGCGGGCGTTCTCGCGAATCTGCGCGGCGGCGGCGCGCGCCTCGTGCAGTGCCTTCTGGTACGCGGCCTCCGCCTCGGCGAGCTTCGCGCGTGCCTCGTCGGCGTCCTCGACCTGCTTGCGGATCATCTCCTGCCGCTCGCGCATCGCCCTCTGCACCGGCGGCACGATGTAGCGTCCGATGATCGCCAGGATCAGCAGAAACGCGATGAGCTCGGCGATGAAGGTCGCGTTCGGCAACAGGAAGTTGCCGGACGCGATTACGTGCTTGCTCATGGCGGGATCGGCCCTTACTTGCTGGAGAGAACGAAGACGAACAGCACCGCGAAGGCGAGGTTGATGAAGTACATCGCCTCGACCAGGCCGACCGTCAGAAAGAACAGCGTCTGCAGCCGGCTCTGCGCCTCGGGCTGACGGGCCACGCCCTGGATCAGCGAACTGCCGGCCAGACCGTCGCCGACCGCCGCACCGACGGCGCCGCCGCCGAGGGCAAGGCCGCCGCCGACGAGACCGCCGGCGAGTTCGATTGCCTGGTTAGTGGTGTTAGCCATTTCTCCTCAATTCCGTGATGTGTGACGAACGCTTGCGGTGACACCGGTGGACGAAAGCAGCCATTGTGATCAGTGCGCACCCTCCTCGGCAGGTTTCACCGAGCTGAAGTAGATGACCGTCAGCAGCGCGAAGATGAACGCCTGGATCAGCCCGACGAACAGGTCGAACGACTTCCAGATCGCATTGGGTGCCCACAAGATATACGGCGGGAACAGCGCGATGAGCCCCACCAGGATGCCGCCGGCGAACATGTTGCCGAAAAGTCGGAGTGACAACGAGATCGGCTTGGCAAGTTCCTCGATCATGTTGATCAGGAACATCGGCCAGAAGTGCCCCTTGAACAGTCCGATCGGGTGCCCGATGATGCCGCGGCGCCAGATCCCGGCCGCGTGGTAACAGATGAACACGAACACGGTCAATGCCGCGACGTAGTTGATGTCCGCCGCCGGAGGCGTGAACAGTTCCTTGGCGTTCCCGTGCGTGTCGGAGTATTGCAGGGGCAGCACCGACAGCCAGTTCGAAATCAGGATGTACACAA
>JBOGDQ010000153.1:0-3703 GCA_050742975.1 Jatrophihabitantaceae bacterium | reverse complement strand
GCTCAAGAAGCGCGTCGACGTTCAACCCAGCCGCAACGAGTTGCCTTCTGATCTCTGCACGTAGTTGCCCACCACGTGCCCAGCAAGCAAGGTCGATTGTTGTCCGTCGTTGATCTTGCCGATGATGCCGTCATCGGTGTTGCCGACGATCTGGGTGTGAGAAGGCCCCGCCCGGTGGTTGCGGACGGGGCCCGTGGTCGTCTCGGTGACGGGCTGCTCGGCATGGTGACGGCAGCCGGTGTTGATCAGTCGGCGCCGGTTTCGGAGATCGCGATGCGGGCGGCTTTCTCGTCGACGATGTTGCTGTCGCGGGCGAATGCGGCGGTGAGTGCGTTGACGGCGAGGTTGTTGATCGCCCTGGGATAGCCGCGGGAGGCGTTGTGGATCAGGGTGATCGCGTCGGCGCTGAACAGGGTGTCGGTGCGTCCGGCGATCTTGAGGTGGTGCGTGAGGTAGTCCGCGGTCTCTTTCGGGTCCATGCCGGCCAGGGCGTAGCGGACGCTGATGCGCTGGTCCAGGGCGGCGAGCACCCCGAGCCGCAGCCTCTGCCGCAGTGTCGGCTGCCCGACGAGTAGGGCGGCGAACGGGGCTCCTGAGTCCATGTCGTGGTTGGTGAGCATGCGGACCGCTTCCATCTGCGCGTTGTCCAGCAGGTGCGCCTCGTCGAAGATCACTACCGGGGTACGGCCGCGTTCGGCGTGCTCGGCCGCGAGGGCGTCGGCGGCCTGCGGGACGAGGGTGGCGGTATAGAAGCTGGGGACTTGGCCGAGCGCGGCGACGACGTGGTGCAGCATTCCGCGGACCCCGACCGAGGGGTTGGGCAGGTAGATGACCACGTGCCGGGAGGTGTCCAGTGCGGCGGTGGCGGCCCGGACGGCGACGGTCTTGCCGGCGCCGACCTCGCCGGTGATCACTCCGAGGGCGTGCTGCTCGATGCACCAGCCGATCCGGGCGACGGCTTCGGCGTGGGCGCCGTTGCGGTGCAGCATCGACGGAGCCAGGCTGCGCCCGAACGGCATCTTGGTGAATCCCCAATGGGACTGCAGACGCTGGATGCTCACCGGCCGGCCTCCTGCCCCAACTCGCCGACCTCACCGACAGCACGGTTGTCGTCGGTGAGGTCGTCGATGGACAGCTGCCCGGGAATCTGCTCGGACGCGGTGGAGTCGGGCGCAGCCAGGTCGGGTGGAGTGGAGTAGAGGGCGTGGAAGCCGATGCGTTCGTCCTCGATCACCTGCTGGTGGTGGGTGTCGGCGACCAGTTGCAGGTAGGCGATACCGGTCGCCGGCACTGGTAGTGGTTCGGGCGTCTCCGGGCGGGCTTTCGGGTGCGCGTGCCGGGTGATCACGTGCGGCAGTGCCGACCCGTAGGAGCGGCCGCCGTGGCGGACCTCGATCTGCTCGAGGTTGAACGGGGAGAACACCAGCTCGACCTTGCGTCCGGACAGCGCGGGCTCGACCTGGTAGGTGTTGCCGTGCAACGACACGGTCGCCGTCTTGGTGACCAGCCGCAGCTGCGACCACAAAAACGCTTCGGTCAACGCGTCCGCGGCGGGCATCACCGGACCGTGCCCGGCGGCCTGCCAGCCGTCGTTCCAACGCTGCAAGGGTGTCTGCCCGGTCTCTGAATGCACCTGGTGGTGGTAGACCGACTCGACCCACGCGGTGAACAGGGCGTTTAGCTCAAGCAGGCCCGAAGCCGGTGTCATCCCTTGCTCGGCCAGCTCGGCGGCGCTGGAGTCGGTGACCTCGACGAGGAACTGATCACGCACGGTGCGGAAGAATCGTTCGATCTTGCCGCGTCCTTGAGGTCGGTGCGGGGTGGAGTGCACCAGCCGGATCCCGAGCTTGCCGCACGCCCGCAACAGCCATGCGTCAACGTACGCGGCCCCGTTGTCGACGTAGCAGCTGGCGGGCACGCCGCGTGCGGCGAGCGCCGGTTCGAAGGCGGCGGCCAAACGTACGGTGTCTTCGGCGAACCCGAACCGGTGGCCGGTCACCAACCGTGAGTGATCGTCCAGAAACGCGAATAGGTAGACCTTGCGGCCACCCACGCGCGGGCCGTGCAACGCATCGCCGACCCACCGCTCGTTCGGGGTGTCGGCTTCGAACCGGCCGAACACCACACCGCCGCCGGCGGCCGGGCCCATCAGCTCGCGGCGGTGGAACAGCCGCAGCAGCGTCGACTCCGACGGCGAGAAGCCGCCCGACGCGCGCAGGATCCGGGCGACCTGCGCGGCGGTGCGCTGCGGGTTCTCCCGTTTGAGCGCCACCGCCAACTCCAGCACGCCGGTGTCGATCCGGGAGCCGGGCTGGCGGATCGAGGGCATAAGGGCGTCGAACCCGCCGGCCCGGTAGCGGCGGATCCACCGATCCAGACTGTCGCGCGAGTAACGGTGCTGCCCACCGAACGGGCCTTGGTGGGTGTCGGCGGCGATCGCGCGCACGATCCGGCCGCGGGCCTTGGTCGACAAGCTCGGGTCCAGGGCAGGGCAGATCAACTGGTAGCGGAACAACGCCACCTGCTGCGCCCGCCCGCGGCGCGTGACGTCGTCCTGTTCAGGTGTGCTCACCACGAAAACTCCTCTTCAGCAAGGGAAAACCCGGCCGGGACCGGCCGGGCAGCAACCCTCGCGAGGATTCCGGGCATCCGTGCCGAGCGTCAGGGGCAGCTCGTGTTGCGCCCGTACCCAGCGCCGGGCGGCGGCCAACCCGGTGCCAGAAGCCGACCACCAGAGCAGGCCGCGGCGACCTGCCACGCCGTCACCGGGCCGAGCACCCCAAGGACACCGAAGCGGCTGGTCACTGCCGCCGTCGCCGCACCCAACGCGGCCAGCAGGTCGCGCCACGGCGAACCCAGCGCCTTCGGCACCGGCTGATCAATACCGGTGCGGGCGGCGACCTGCAGCAGATGCAGCCGAATCGCCTCCAGGCGAGCGGCCATCAGACGCAGCCAGCCCCGCACCGTCGCCGCAGGAATCTCCAACGCCCGTGCGATCGCCCGGTGACCACAGCCCTCAGCGCGGGCCAGCAGCGCCGCCCCGATCACGTCGCTCGCATACGCCCGGCGCGCCAGCATAGTCAACGGCAGCAGCACATGCGTGACCAGACAGCCCGGACACCGCGCACGCCGCGGCTGGACCGCGACCGCAAGCCCGCCCACCGCGCGTAGCCGCGCCCACCCCCACGGGCGCAGAGGCCGTGCACAGTTCGGACAGTCGATCAGCCCGGCCGCCAACCGGGACTCGACTCGACTTTCATCGGCCTCTACCGTGAGCAACGATGCCTCCGCGCATCCAGCACGGCCCTCCCGCAGCGTCTTCCACGACCACTACGGCGGGAGGGCCGTCGTCGTCTTCTCCAGACGCATTCTCTCGATCAACGGCACAGTGACGACGCCGACCAGAAAGATCAACACCTACGCGCGACCTCAGCCACCGACTGCAGGCTCAGCGACGGACACCAACGTCTACGTCGTCATCCAGAACGCTGCTCAACAGCCGCTCGGCCCAATCACCGCGACCGTCTCACCCGCGTTGACACTCAGGTCAATGCCGTCCACCGCGCGGACCAGACCGGTGCCGGACCCGTAATGCCTGGCCAGGGCGCTGGTCCGCAGCAGCGGCACCGCTCCGGGCTCGATCGGCCCGTTCATCGCTGACCACCCGCCAGAGTCGTCCATGTGCGTTCGCACGCCTCCAACC